>JANPHZ010000072.1:0-5227 GCA_031424715.1 Frankiaceae bacterium | reverse complement strand
GCGAGAGCGGGCAGGAGATCCGCACGGTGTAGGCCAGCTCGTTGTCAGCCTTGAGGTTGATGCGGCTTCGCGCGGGCGCGCCGATCACCTCGGCGTTCTGCCCTCCGCGGATGACCCGCAGGGACACCCGCTGCAGGTCCGGCAGTGCCTCCGCCAGACCGATGACGGCGCCAGCGAGGTTCACCGTGCCACCCGTACCTGTGCCGTCGACGCCAACGCTCACCGGCCCGGTGGCTCCGCCGACCGCTCCCCCGATCGCGCATACGAGCGGGGCGCCCTCCCTGACCTCCACGGTGCCGTTGCCGTCGCAGTCGACCCCACCCGTCGGAGCCAGGGTGTCCGTGCCCTTGGCCACCGAGCTCAGGTCGGCGACCGGCGCCCCAGACGCCGCGAGGCCGACCACGTAGATGTCGCGAGCGCGCAGGGCGGCAACGGTCTCCGAGACGGTGTGACCGAGCTGGGTCGACTGTCCGTCGCGGACGAGATCGCCGCGCCGGTGGAACGGGGCATCGGTGGCCAGGACGTCCAGTCGTACGGTTCGCTCGCGGTAGCCGGCCTGCCCGCCGGGTTCGACGTATTCCCTGCCGTCGACCGTCTCCCCGCGACCGGTGGCCGACTGGAAAAGTGCGGTCAGCGCTGACTCCGGACCGTCGCCTCCGCCCGAAGCGGTCAGGCCGCGGATGGCCTGGGCGAGTTCCTCGTCAGCGATACCGATGACGCGGTCGAGCCGGTAGGGGTAGTCCCCCGGGCTGCCACCCCCGTCGGGGCCGGGGTAGTCCTTGAAGTCGGCCAAGCCGACCCGGACGTCGAGGCCGCTGCCGTTGAGGGTGCTGACGATGCCACCGAGTCCGACCCGCAGCCCCTCGATCACGCCCCCCATCGAGCCGGTGGTGTCGATGAGGAACATGACGTCGAGCGGGCTCGGGGTGCGGGGCAGCAGCAGCTGGTAGGGGATCAGCGCCGAGCCGCCGCGGGGCAGTCGCACGGTCGAGCGCGCAGGCGTCAGGGTCGAGGGGAACTGCCGGTCCGGGTCGAAGGGCAGCAGACGAAACGGGCGCAGCCCGGACCCCGGGCTCGCGGGCGGGATCGGGCGCGGCCGCAAGGCGTCGAGGCCATAGGTGCTGCGTACGACGGCCCCGCTGGCCACGCCGGTCAGCGCAAAGCCCGCGGCGGTCGGCGCCGAGAAGGCCAGCTGGGTGGGCGCCAGCAGGTCAGGCGTCACGTCGACCCGGCCGAGTCGCGCCGACAGCAGCCAGGTCGCCCGCTCGTCACCGACCGCGACGAGATCCTGCAGGGGCGCCATCGCGACGCGCGTCGCCCGGACCGGCGAGGCAAGGGGGGTCCAGGTTTCGCCGCCGTCATCGCTGCGGGCCGCCGTCAGCCCGCCGGTCCGACCGGCGACGAGGCGGGCGCCTCCGCCGCCACCGGCGCTGTCGAGTGCAGCGACGTCGGGATCGCCGGGTGGGCCAGCGGGTTGGAAGGTGCGCCCACCGTCGGTGCTGCGTTGCACGACGCCGGAGCCGAGCGCGTAGAGGTCGTTCGCCCGCTGCGGCGCGGACTGGATCCGCTCGAGCGCCACGGTTGCGGCGGCGGGGGTCCGCTGCTCCCAGGTGGCTCCCCCGTCCCCCGTGCCCCAGACCGCCGAGGTGAGGGTGCGGTCGGCGACCTGCTGGCGGATGAGCACGTAGCCGGTCTGCGGCAGGCGGGGGCTCGCGGTCAGGGACACGACCGACCCGACTGGCGGCAGGCCCGAGCTGTCCGAGGAGACCCAGGTGTCCCCGCGATCACGGCTCACCCGGACCGAGGGCCGAGCGATTCCCCCGACGCTGGTGTCGACCCCGACGTAGAGGTAAGCGGAGCTGTTGGCTGAGCTCGGTGCCGTCAGGGAGCGGACGACCGCCAGGGCGTCACCCGCGGCGGACACGTCGAGGACGACGTCCCAGCCGCAGCCGCCGTCGTCGGACCGGACGACCTGCAGACCGTTGCTCGCATAGAGCGTGTCCGGGGCGAAGGCCGGGGCGGCCGCAAGCAGCACATCGGGGGGACCGGCGGTGAACGCCGGTTGGAAGGCCAGCCAGGAGCCGCCGACGTCACTGACCTTGCCGGTGGGGCTGCAGTCGCTGCTGTCGGGCGCCGCTGCGGCGGGCGTGGCCGCCGCCCCGGGGCCGACGAGCAGCACCGCTGCGGCCGCCAGCGCGACCAGGCGTGGTGCAGCCACCCGCAACCTCCCCCATACCGGACGCGAGCAGGGTAACCGGGGCAGAGAGCGGCCGGGCCGCGGCCGCTACGTCTCGCCCGGGAACTAACCGTTCGTTGCCGGACCCCGGTGACCATCGAGGCCGGTCCCGGCGGCGCGCACGGTCAGGCGACGCCGCCGCACCGCTGCTGACACGCCGAGCAGCGCGACACCGAGGAAGGCCAGCGCCACCGGGCTGCCCGTTGCCGGCAGCGCACTGCGGACGTCACCCGCCAGAACGCCGCGGAACGGGACGGACACGGGTGCCGCGCCCAGCGGCGTACCGCCGTAGATGACCTTGCCGCTTGCGTCCTGGTAGGTCAGCCACGTCGTCGCCGGCTGGAAGCCCTTTCCGGGCCTGCTGTAGTCGCAGACGCCGGTCGGGTAGACGGTCTTCAGCGTCGCCTGCTCGGCGGCCGTGAAGACGTCCGTGAACTTCTCGCCGGCGTAGGTGAAGGTCTCCAGCGGGCGGGTCTGGCAGTCGAGGCGGTCGTCGGTGAATCCGACCACCGGGTCGCCACCGCCTGCCTCGATCCGCGGTGAGGAGAACAGCGTTGCGTCCACGGTCTGGTCGCACACGCTCAGCGGCACGTCGGCCCCGTTGGCACCGACGCAGCGCTCCTTCACGCCGACCTTTGCCTTGGCCGCCAGGATCTTCTTCGCCAGCGGCAGGCTGCTGGTGTCGGCCTCGACGGCGGCCAGCCAGTCATCCATCGCGCGGATGCCGGCGGTCACGAAGGACGAGTCGCCCAGCAGCGGCGTCTGCCCCTCCCAGAACACCTGGTTGGCCGACGTGCCGTGCTCGCGCACCAGGCGGTCGCGCATGGAGTACTTGCGATAGATGTCGTGGAAGGCGCCCGGCTCGGGACCGCCCAGGTCGATGATCGCGACGGTATCCATGTGTGCGCCGGTGTTGACGGCGCCGCTGCGGTAGACGCGCTCCTGGGCGACGGGATCGGCCGTCGTCCGACCAGCGGTCCGGTTGAAGTCGTAGTCGTAACCGCCCGCGCCCTTGTTGAGCGCGACGAACTGGGCCGGGGTCAGCGGCGGACGTGTCGGGTCACTCGGGCCCTGGAGGAAGGCCAGCAGGCCGGACAGGCCGTACTGGATGCCGACGTTGCTGATCGGCCGGCGGGCCTTCCCCTTGTCCGGGCCACTGTCGAGCTTGCCGAACACGTTGACCATGTAGTCCTGGAAGGTGCAGCGCAGCCCACTCTTGTTGGTGTCGCTGTAGACCTTGTCCGCTGGTACGCCGGGGCACGAGCGGCTGGCGTCCCCGCTGTTAGGGATCGCCGTGGTGAAGCTGATCTGGTTGACCGGGTTGGCATGTCCGAAGATCGACGGCCACTGAGCCGGCAGGATCTGGGCCTGCAGCGACCCCGGACCTTCGAGGAACTGGCGCAGGCCGACGTAGTCGACGTACTGCTGGGCCGAGCTCCACGCGTCCGTGAAGGTGCACTGCGGCAGGATCCCCTGGTAGACGCCGGGGTAGGCGTTGGCCACCTGCTGCACGACCAGCGATCCGCCTGAGCAGCCGGCACCGATGGTGTAGTCAAGTGGCCCGAAGCGCTCCACGACCAGCTCCTTGGTGACGACCAGCGACTCCGCCTGCGTCACGATGTTGCAGTTGTGCCCGGCGTTGTCGAGCGCGTGAGACGCGACCGCGAAGCCCTGCGACAGCGCGTCCTCCAGCAACACGGCCGGCGCCGTACCCATCGCGTACGACGTGTCGCAGCTCGCGCCATGTGTCAGCACCAGCTTGTTGGCGAACCCGGGGTTGGCCGCCGTCGGATCGACCTTGCTCTTCGGGTCGAACAGCGCGGCGATCTTGTACTGGTCGCGGACGCTGTTGCCGGTCTCCTCGCGGACGATGAACGGGACCTCGTTGCCCTCATCAGTCTTGGTCGTGGCGACGTCGGTGGGCGGGCTGGCGGGGTTGTAGGCCTTGAGCGCGCCACCGGAAGTGGACTTGTAGTGGAACTGCACGGAGGGCGTGCGGTTGCACTGCGCGTCCTTGACCTCGCCGACGCAGGTCCAGGGGGTGATCTGCGGGCCACTGAAAACAGGCCCGCCGAGCGGCGCGGCGGTCAACGTGATGCGGGCGCCGCGACCATCGGGCAGCACGGCTCGCACGACGTTCTTGCCGAGCGCCAGGCCGGTGACGAGCCCCTCCAAGCCCGTGCCGAACGCAGCGGTGACGTCGCGGCCGTCGTCGTCGACGCGCAACCCGGCGCGATCGGCATCCGGCGGCACGATGACGCGCAGCAGCGCGTCGCCACCGGTGACGAGGTCACCGCGACCAGACAGCACCTCGATACGCACGTCGCCGGGCGGCGCGGACGCTGCGGGCGAGACCGGCAGCACGGCCAGCGCGAGAGGGAGTGCAAGGACCAACGGGAGCAGGCGTCGCATCATGGGACTTCCCTCCGAGCACGGCGGGTACGTGCGCTCGGCGCTCAGTGTCGCATCCGTTTCACGCCCTTTGCCCCGCAGGGTCGGCTTAGCCCAGGCCTGCGACGGCCCATCCACCCTCGACTGCGGGCCCTGGCCATCGGGGTCGTCGGGGGCCATGCTGGGCGCATGGCGGAAGCATCGAAGGCCACGGAAGCGTCGAGGTTCGCGGTGACCCTGGCGTCCCTCGTCGCCAGCGCCCGGGTGCCGGTGGACGAGCAGGTCGAGGAACGCGACGTACGACAGCGCGGTGGCGAGGACGAGGACGCCGGCCACCTCCCCGGCAACGTCCGCCCGTACGGCGCCTAGGTGAGCGAACCCTGCGGACCGCTCGGCGACGCGCGGTCCACCAGCCCGGCCAGCTGGGGGTTGTCGACGTCGCGGGCCAGGGCCGCCGCCGTGGCGTAGGCCTCGGGCTCCCCGAGTGCCGTCCGGTGCAGCAGCGCGCGGACCTCCAGCTCGCGCATCCCGGTGCGCGACGCCAGTGCCGTCAGCTCCTGGGCCCAGGCGTGCCCCTCCGGCAGGCCGTGTGCGCGTGCC
>JANPHZ010000071.1:0-11807 GCA_031424715.1 Frankiaceae bacterium | reverse complement strand
CATCTCGCTTCCCACTTTGCTAGCCAGTGGCTTGCTGGTCCGGCGCCAGCTGGGCGGGCTCCGGGAAGCCATCATCGACCCCGTCGACGACCTCATCGCCACCATCAGCCGGCTCCGCGACGGAGACCTTTCGGCGCGCTCATGTACCGACGGGCCGCTGGAACTGCAGCTGGTCGCCGACGGTCTCGAGCAGATGGCCGAGTCACTTGCGACCGAGCACTCCCTCGGGCAACGGCGCGAGAGCGACCTGGTGCAGGCGCGCCGTGACGCCGAGAGCGCCAACGAGGCGAAGTCAGCGTTTCTCGCCACCATGTCCCACGAGATCCGGACCCCGATGAACGCCGTCATCGGCATGAGTGGCCTGCTGCTGGACACCGACCTCGACCCCCAGCAGCGCGACTTCGCCGAGACCGTGCGTACCAGCGGCGACGCGCTGCTCGCGATCATCAACGACATCCTGGACTTCTCCAAGATCGAGTCAGGCCAGCTCGATCTGGAGCATCAGGCCTTTGTGCTGCGCGACTGCCTGGAGTCAGCCTTGGACCTCGTGGCCTCGCAGGCCGGCGAGAAGGAGATCGACCTGGCCTACGACATCGGCGATGACCTGCCGGCGACGCTCATCGGCGACGTCACCCGGCTGCGCCAGATCCTGGTCAACCTGCTGGGCAACGCCGTGAAGTTCACCTCGCAGGGTGAGGTGGTGCTGGTCGTCCGCACGGCGGGGCCGGTGTCGCACGGCGCGCTGCCGATGACCTGCTCCGTGCGCGACACGGGAGTCGGCATCCCGTCCGAACGCCTGTCCCGGCTGTTCCGGTCCTTCAGCCAGGGCGACGCCTCGACCACCCGGAGCTTCGGCGGAACTGGCCTCGGCCTGGCGATCTCGCAACGACTGGCCGAGGCGATGGGCGGCATCATCACCGTCGACAGCATCGAAGGCGTGGGCTCGACCTTCGCGTTGCACGTGAGCATGCCGGTCGGCAGCCAGACCGACGACCTCGTGCGCGTTCCGCCCGCCGAGCTGCCTGGGCGCAGCGCGCTGATCGTCGACGACAACGACACCAACCGCCGCATCCTGCGCCACCAGCTGCAGGGCTGGGGCATGTACGTCGACGATGAGAGCTCCGGCGCCGGAGCCATCGCCCGGGTTCGCGACGGCGCGTCGTACGACGTGGTCATCCTCGACATGCACATGCCGCAGATGGACGGGATCGGCCTGGCGACCGCCCTGCGCGCGGAACCCTCGGTGGCCAAGCGCCCGCTCATCATGCTCACCTCCCTCGGTTCTCGCCCCGCACAGGCCCGCGGGCTCGGGCTCGTCCACCTCACCAAGCCGGTGAAGGCGATGGCGCTGCGCAGCGTCGTCGCGCGAGCGCTGGGGGCCAGCGACCAGGAGACGGCTGACGACCGTCCCACGGCGCCGCAGTACCGCTTGCACGTGCTGCTGGCCGAGGACAACCTGGTCAACCAGAAGGTCGCCACCCTGCTGCTGACCCAGATGGGGCACCACGTGGATGTCGTCAGCAACGGACTCGAGGCGATGGCCGCCTTGGAGCGACGCAGCTACGACGTCGTTCTCATGGACGTGCAGATGCCTGTCATGGACGGCCTGGAGGCGACCCGGCAGATCCGCCTGATCGTCGGCCCGGACCGCCAGCCCCGGATCGTGGCGATGACAGCCAACGCTCTCGTCGAGGACCGCGACGTGGCGCGGCTCGCGGGCATGGACGACTACCTCGCCAAGCCGGTGCGACCGGCGGAGCTGGCCGCGGCCTTGAGCAGGGTGGTGCCGCGCGAGCCACGCGAGGAGCTGCCCGCACGCACGGAGGGAGCCCACCCGGTGGATCCGAGCCAGGCCGCCGTCGTCGACCTGTCGGTGTTGCGCACGCTGACCGACCGACTCGGCGAGCGGGCCGCCGCGTTCCGCCAGCAGCTGATCAACACCTGGCAGGCCGAGACGACCAAGCGCCTGGTCGAGCTGGACGATGCGGTGGCGGCGCAGGACACCGAGCGGGTGGCCAGCGTGGCGCACGCCATGCGGGGCGGCAGTGCGGCCCTGGGCGCGGTGCGGCTCGCCGAGCGGTGCGCGGTCCTGGAGGAGAGCCTGCGCAGTGGGGAGCAGGTCGACCTGGCCGCCGCCCGCGACCAGGTGCAGCGGGACGTCTTCGTGGCCACCGAGGCACTGTCGGTCTTTCTCGCGCCGTGAGTGACGCGGCTGTCGGTGCGCTCTCGCCGGTCGTGCCCCCGTTCGTCGTCGAGGCGCCGCACCGGGTAGTGCCTGCGCCGCGGCCGTTGGCCGATCAGCCCCACGTGCTCGTCGATGCCGCCTGGCCGGCGGCGCTGGACCGTCGACTGCAGCGACTGCTCGGCGAACCGGAGGCTCTCCTGGTCCGCGACCCAGAGCGGCCCGACGACCGCGGACTGAGTGCGGCCCTGCGTGCTGCGTGGGCACTGCTTCCCCAGACCGGCCTGGAGCTGCTCGGCCTGCGGGTCGACCTCCTGGCAGAGCGGGCCGAGCAGGTCGGGCCCAGCCTGCGCCAAGCCGCCACCGACGCCGTCGTGGCCCGCCGGGGCTGGGAGCTGCTGGCGCTCGCCTGGGGGCTGGCCTGCGCAGAAGACCTGGTCGTCCTGCGGCGCGCCGGGCCCGGACAGCTCCGCGCCGAGCTGCTCGCGGTCGCCTTCCCCAGCGGCTGGTCCCCGCGCGATCGGGCCGGAGCCTCACTGGACCAGCTGCACGCCCCCGTTGCCGACGGCGATCGACTGCGGCGAGCCTCGGGAGCCCTGAGCGAGGCCCTGCTCACCAAGGGCCCCTACCTGCAGCACGTGTGGGGTCTGGACCGCTGCGGCCGACTCGACCAGGACCCGCGTTCGTCGTACGACGACGAGCCGCTCGTCTGGCACCTGCGGGTGGAGCGGCAGACGAGCGTGCCGCTACCCGACCTGGACCGCGCGTTGTTCACGATCCGTCCCTACCTGACCCCGCTGACCGAGCTGACGCCGGATCAGCGCGGTCGACTCGGCCAGGCCCTGGCCAGCATGAGCCGAGAAAGCCTTGCCTACAAGGGAGTTCCCCTCGAGCTCGTTGCTGAGCTCAACGCCGGCTAGAGCAGAGCGGCCTTGGCCTTGTTGCGGCCCGACCGGGCCCGCTCGCCGGCGTCAAGGATCACCTTGCGGATGCGCACCTTCTCGGGCGTGACCTCGACGCACTCGTCCTCGCGGCAGAACTCCAGCGCCTGCTCGAGGCTGAGCTCCTTGTGCGGGATGAGCGGGACGAGGACGTCGGACGAGCTCTGCCGCATGTTGGTGAGCTTCTTCTCCTTGGTCGCGTTGACGTCCATGTCGTCGCTGCGGGAGTTCTCGCCCACGATCATGCCCTCGTAGACCTCGGTGCCCGGCGGTACGAACATCGTGCCGCGCTCCTGCAGGTTGGCCAGTGCGAAGCCCGTGGTCGGTCCGGACCTATCAGCGACCAGCGATCCCGACGGGCGGGTGCGGATGTCGCCGTGCCACGGCTCGTAGCGCTCGTGGACGTGGTGCAGCAGGCCGGTGCCGCGGGTCTCGGTGAGGAACTCGGTGCGGAAGCCGATCAGGCCGCGGGCCGGGACGATGTACTCCATCCGGGTCCAGCCGGTGCCGTGGTCGACCATCTGCTCCAGGCGCCCCTTGCGCAGGGCCATCAGCTGGATGAGGACGCCCTGGTAGTCGCTCGGCGTGTCGATCGTCAGGCGCTCCATCGGCTCGTGGATCTTGCCGTCGACGAGCCGCGTCACGACCTGCGGCTTGCCGACCGTCAGCTCGAAGGACTCCCGACGCATCACCTCGACGAGGATCGCGAGCTGCAGCTCGCCGCGGCCCTGCACCTCCCAGGTGTCCGGACGCTCGGTCGGGTTAACCCGGATCGACACGTTGCCGACGAGCTCCTTGTCGAGCCGGTCCTTCACCATCCGCGCGGTCAGCTTCTTGCCGCTCCTGCCCGCCATGGGGCTGGTGTTGATGCCGATCGTCATCGAGATGTTGGGCTCGTCGATCGTCATGAGCGGCAAGGGTCGGGGGTCAGCCGGATCGGCCAGCGTCTCGCCGATGAAGATTTCCGGGATGCCCGCGATGGCGACGATCTCGCCGGGTCCGGCGCTGTCGATGCTGACCCGCTCGAGGGCCTCGGTGCCGAGCAACTCGGTGAGCTTGACGTTTTCGATGGTGCCGTCCTTCTTGCACCAGGCGACGGTCTGCCCCTTCTTCATCGTGCCGTTGAAGATGCGGCACAGCGCGAGGCGACCGAGGTAGGGCGAGGCGTCGAGGTTGGTGACGTGCGCCTGCAGCGGCGCACCCTCTTCGTACGTCGGAGCGGGGATCGTGTTCTTGATGACCTCGAACAGCGGCTCGAGGTCAGGGCTGTCTGGGCTGGTGCCGTCGGCCGGTCGCGTGAGCGAGGCCTGGCCGGTCTTGGCCTGGCAGTAGACGATCGGGAAGTCGATCTGCTTCTCGTCGGCGTCGAGGTCCAGGAACAGCTCGTAGCACTCGTCGACGACCTCGGCGATGCGCGCGTCGGGGCGGTCGACCTTGTTGATGATCAGGATGACCGGCATGTTCTGCGCGAGGGCCTTGCGCAGGACGAAGCGGGTCTGCGGCAGCGGCCCCTCGGAGGCGTCGACCAGCAGCGCGACGCCGTCGACCATCGACAGCCCGCGCTCCACCTCGCCCCCGAAGTCAGCGTGCCCAGGCGTGTCGATGATGTTGATCAGCAGGTCCTTGCGGCGCACCGCGGTGTTCTTCGCAAGGATCGTGATGCCCTTCTCGCGCTCGAGGTCCATCGAGTCCATGACCCGGTCCTGGACGGCGCCCTCCTCGACCTGGTGCGCGGAGTAGGCCCCCGACTGCAGGAGCATCGCGTCGACCAGGGTCGTCTTGCCGTGGTCCACGTGGGCGATGATCGCCACGTTGCGGATGTCGTCGCGGGTGGACACAGCAGTACTCCGATGATGGTGACAGGGGGTGGCGCCGGGCGACGCACGGCAGAATGAGTCTAGGCGGCGTCACCTGTCCGCCCGTAGGTCGTTGCTCACGTCACACCGCACGACGAAAGCAGGTCTTCGCATGCGCCGGATCGGCAGCGCCATCGTGCTGCTGATGACGCTCGTCGCCCTGACCACCGCGGCCGGGGCGGCTCCGCGGCGCTCCTCCCCGACCGTGAGCACCACCCCGCCCCCCGTCGTGGCGGTCATCGACAGCGGCGTGCGAGCGACCCACCAGGAGTTCGACTACCGCGGGCGCCTCTCGGGCGCGGATCAGATCGTCGCCTGGTGGGACTTCACCAGTGAGGTCAAGCCCGCCATCGTCGTACCCAAGGCGGGCCAGGTCTGGGACACCACGGTCGCCGATCCCTACGACCGTGAAGGCCACGGGACCTTGACGGCCTCCCTGGTCGGCGGGCGCGGGCTTGACGCTCGCAAGACGCCCGCGGCCCTTCGTGGAGCCAAGCTCGCGATCGCCAAGGTGGCCAACGCGAACGGCTCGATCCAGGGCGACGTGGCGGCAGCCATCAACTGGGCCGTGACGACGGTGCGGGCCGATGTGATCACCATGTCCATCAACTCGATCGTCCCGGTCCCGGCGTCGCCGCAGCGCGCGGTCTACAAGGCCATCACGGCGGCTCGGCAGGCCGGCGTCCTCGTGGTCGTCTCGAACGGGAACGGCTACGCCGGCGCGGGACTGCCCGGCGACCCCGGCTGGGCCAACAGCTACTCGTCCTCGACCGCTGCGTTGACGGTGGGGGCGGCCGGTTCCGCCGGCTACTCGATGTCGACCGACCCCGAGGTGACCGCGACCTACACCTCGACCGGGGCATCGCACCTCGACGACCGCAGCTACGTGTCGCGGTCCGGCACCAGCTTCGGCACCCCGTTCGTCGCCGGGTTGGCCGCCTCGTTGATCAAGGCCGCGCGTGAGGCCGGACGCACCCTGGGCGTCGAGCAGCTCGAGAAGTTGATCAAGTTCTCCGCCAGTGACACCGCTGTGCCCCCCACCTTCGAGGGCTACGGCGTCGTCGACATGGCGGGCCTCGCCGCCGCCCAGTCGCACGCCCGCGCCGGCACCCTGCCCGCTCGGCCCACGCCGGACCTGTCCGGCGCCTACGTCGAGAGCTACGCCGGCACGCTGCGCTCGGCGTGGAGCGACTGACCGGCTACTCCAGCCGGAAGCCCACCTTCAAGGTGACCTGGAAGGCGGCGATGTCGCCGTTCTCCACCTGGCCGCGGATCTCGGTGGCCTCGAACCACTCGACGTTGCGCACGGTCCGCGACACCCGCGCGATGCCGTTGCGGATGGCCTGCTGAACCGACTCGGGCGAGGTCCCGACGACCTCGGTCACGCGGTAGATCGTGTCGCTCACGTGGTGCTCCTCGCGCTCGGGGGACCGCCAGGATGGCACGCCGCCCGCGCGCCGCACGCACCGCTGCTTCCCCTGGCGCCCGAGGCGTGATGGAGTGCCCTGGTCACCTCCGGGTGACGCAGGCCACAATGAGCCGCCGGCGTCTCGCGTCGGCCCGACAGGCGGAGGTCGAGGGTGTCCCTGCAGGACGACGTGGCGCAGGCCCGGCGGGCCGTCGTGGCCCTCGAGGAGGCCAGCGCGAAGCTGGCCCGCCACTACGACGACACCATCGACGTACGCCGGCTCAAGGCCGACGTGGCCCGGCTGTCCGGCGACCTCGACCTGCTCTGCGGAGCCGCGCCGGCCACCGCCCTGCCGGTGCTCGAGGTGATCGACGACAGCGAGTACACCCACGACTTCTGGATGGACGCCGAAGACGAGGGCCTGGGCGCCTCGCACCGCACGCCCTGATCCGTGAGCCCCACCCGCACCGCGCTTGTCACCCGCTGACCGCGACGACCGACAGGACCCCCTGACGCATGACCCTGACCAACCCGGCACCGACGGGCACCGGCGCACCCGGCCGCGCCACGATCCCGGCACGCCACCTACGCACCGACCGCTGGTGGCTGCAACCGCTGATCACCGTGGCGGTGCTCGTCGCCTTCATCATCTACTCGACGGTGCGGGCCTTCGAGAACGCCAACTACTTCGCCGAGCCCTATATCTCGCCGTTCTACTCACCCTGCATCGTCGACGCCTGCGAGGGCGACAGCTTCCCCAAGCTCTTCGACGGGCCGTCGTTCATCAGTCCGGCGCTCTACATCCTCTTGGTGCCGCTCGGTTTCCGGCTGACCTGCTACTACTACCGCAAGGCCTACTACCGGTCCTTCTGGCTCTCGCCGCCGGCCTGCGCCGTCGCTGAGCCACACAAGGCCTACAGCGGCGAGACGCGGGTGCCGCTGATCGGCCAGAACATCCACCGCTACTTCTTCCTCGCGGGCCTGGTGTTCAACGCGATCCTGACCTACGACGCGATCCTGGCCTTCCGCGACGAGACCGGTGAGTGGGGCCACATGGGCCTCGGCACGCTGGTGCTCCTCGCCAACGCCACCTTGCTCTGGCTCTACTCGCTGTCGTGCCACTCGTGCCGGCACATCATGGGCGGACGGCTCAACCACTTCTCCAAGCACCCGGTCCGCTACCGGTTCTGGACGCTGGCCTCCAAGCTCAACCACCACCACATGCGCTACGCCTGGGTCTCGCTGTTCGGCGTGGCGCTCACCGACCTCTACGTCCGGCTGCTCGCCACCGGCGCCTTCACCGACCCGAGGTTCTTCTGATGGCCGGCACCGCGCAAGACACCAAGCACTTCTACGACGTCGTCGTCATCGGCGCCGGGGGCGCTGGGCTGCGTGCTGCCATCGAGGCGCACGACCAGGGCGCTCGGGTCGCGGTCGTCTGCAAGTCGCTGCTGGGCAAGGCCCACACCGTCATGGCGGAGGGCGGGATCGCCGCAGCGATGGGCAACGTCTACCCCGAGGACAGCTGGCGGGTGCACTTTCGCGACACCATGCGCGGCGGCAAGATGCTTAACCACTACCGGATGGCCGAGCTGCACGCCAAGGAGGCGCCGGACCGGGTCCGCGAGCTCGAGGACTGGGGCGCGCTGTTCGACCGGACCAAGGACGGGCTGATCAGCCAGCGTGACTTCGGCGGTCACCGCTTCGCCCGCCTCGCCCACGTGGGCGACCGGACCGGCCTCGAACTGATCCGCACGCTGCAGCAGCGCGTCGTGGCCCTGGGGATCGACGTCTACATGGAGCACACCGTCACCCGCCTGCTCACCGGGCCGGACGGCGCGATCAGCGGTGCCTTCGGCTACCGCCGCATCGACGGCGAGTTCGTCACCTGGCAGGCCCCGTCGGTGGTCCTGGCCACCGGCGGCATCGGCAAGTCCTACATCGTCACGTCCAACTCCTGGGAGTACACCGGTGACGGGCACTCGCTCGCTCTCCAAGCGGGTGGGTCGCTGGTCAACATGGAGTTCGTGCAGTTCCACCCCACCGGGATGGTCTGGCCGATCTCGGTGAAGGGCATCCTCATCACCGAGTCGGTGCGCGGTGAGGGCGGGGTGCTGCGCAACTCCGAGGGCAAGCGGTTCATGTTCGACTACATCCCGGAGTTCTTCCGGGCCGAGACGGCCGACACCGAGGAGGAGGCCGACCGGTGGTACGACGACCACGCCAACAACCGCCGGCCACCTGAGCTACTGCCGCGCGACGAGGTCGCCCGGGCGATCAACGCCGAGGTCAAGGCCGGCCGCGGATCACCGCACGGCGGGGTGTTCCTCGACATCGCCACCCGGCGCAGTGCCGAGGACATCAAGCGGCGGCTGCCCTCGATGTACCACCAGTTCAAAGAGCTCGCCGAGGTCGACATCACGGTCGAGCCGATGGAGGTCGGGCCGACCTGCCACTACGTGATGGGTGGCGTCGAGGTCGATCCGGAGACCGCTGAGTCCGTCGTACCAGGGCTCTTCGCCGCCGGTGAGGTCGCCGGTGGGATGCACGGCAGCAACCGGCTCGGGGGCAACTCGCTGTCGGACCTGCTGGTGTTCGGCAAACGGGCCGGCACGGCGGCGGCCGAGCGCGCCCGGGGCGCGAAGGTCGAGCCGGTGGACCCGGCCGTCCTCGAGGAGGCCGCGGCGGTCGCTCTGGCGCCCTTCACCCAGACGGGCGGGGAAAACCCCTACACCGTCTGGCACGCGCTGCAGGCGGCGATGAACGAGCTCGTTGGCATCATCCGCAACGGCGACGAAGTACGCCGGGCGCTCGCGACGATCGAGGAGCTCAAGGCCAAGACCCTGACCGTGCAGGGCGGGCGGGCCTTCAACCCGGGCTGGCACCTCGCGCTGGACCTGCCCAACATGCTGCGGGTGTCCGAGTGCATCGCGCGGGCCGCCCTCGAGCGCGAGGAGAGCCGCGGCGGGCACACCCGCGACGAGTTCCCCAAGCCCGACCCGCAGTGGGCCAAGCTCAACCTGATCTGCACGCTCAACGACGAGGGGTCCGGGATCGCCCTGACCCGCAAGGACCTGCCCGTCATGCCGCCCGAGCTGGCCGAGATCTTCGAGGAGTCCGCGTGACCTACCAGGCCAAGCTCCGGGTGTGGCGCGGCGACGCGAAGGGCGGCGGACTGCGCGACTTCACGGTGGCCGTCGAGGATGGCGAGGTCGTTCTCGACGTCATCCACCGGCTGCAGGCCACGCAGGCCGGTGACCTCGCGGTCCGGTGGAACTGCAAGGCCGGCAAGTGCGGGTCGTGCAGCGCCGAGATCAACGGCCGGCCGCGCCTGCTCTGCCTGACCCGCATGGGCGACTTCGGTGAGGACGAGGTCGTCACCATCACCCCGATGCGCGGCTTCCCCGTCGTACGAGACCTGGTCACGGATGTCTCCTACAACTACGAGAAGGCCGCGCAGATCCCGGCGTTCAGCCCGAAGCCGCGCGAGGCGGACGGCACCCACCGCATGCAGCAGATCGACGTGGAGCGATCGCAGGAGTTTCGTAAGTGCATCGAGTGCTTCCTGTGCCAGGACACCTGCCACGTCATCCGCGACCACGAGGAGAACAAGGAGGCCTTCGCCGGCCCGCGCTTCCTCATGCGGATCGCCGAGCTCGACATGCACCCGCTCGACGAGCTGGACCGGCGCAAGGTGGCCCAGGAGAACTTCGGGCTCGGGATGTGCAACATCACCAAGTGCTGCTCCGAGGTCTGCCCCGAGGGCATCCACATCACCGACAACGCGCTGATCCCGCTCAAGGAGCGCGTGGTGGACCGCAAGTACGACCCGATCACCTGGCTGGGCGCCAAGATCGGCCGCCGCCCCCACCCCTGACGCCTGCGTAGCCCCGTCGTACCTCCCCCTCCGCTTGCTCCCCTCCCACGCCTTGATCAACGCGGGGTTGAAGACCAAGAATGGCGCTGCAGAAAGACTTTTCCCGGCGTTGATCACCGTGGATGGGCGCGCAAGGCCGCACCGGGTCAGGGGGTGAGGAGGGTGCGCAGCTCGTCGACGAGGGGGAGGTCGACGGGGATCCACGGCACGCTGTCGAGCTCGCCGGCGGTGAGCCAGCGGTGCTCGTCGTGGTCGACCAGGGCCGGCTCGCCCGCCACGATGCGGGCGAGGTAGACCCGCAGCACGGCGGTCGCCCCGATGAGCAGGTCACCGCCGAGCCGCTCGCCCACCTCGGCCTCGACCTGCAGCTCCTCGCGCAGCTCGCGCACCAGGGCCTGCGCGTCGCTCTCCCCCGGCTCCACCTTGCCGCCGGGGAACTCCCAGAGCCCGGCCAGCCGGGGAGGTTCGGTACGCCGACTCGCCAGGACCGCCGGCGGGTCGTCGCGCAGCAGCGCCGCGCCGACGACCGCCACGCGCTCCTCAGTCATCAACAGCCCGACCACGGCCGAGCAACCACAGCCCACAGGTGAGGAACCAGAGGTCGACGACACCCAGGCCCAGCCGCTGCCAGAGCCCGGTGGGGCCAGTGGTCACCGAGACCACCAGCGCCGTGGCGGAGGCGAGCGACACCGCCACCGACGCGGCGGCGGCAGCGCGGTGGCCGGACCGGCGCAGCCCCTGGGCCCCGAGCGTCGGCGAAGCGGTCATGGCGAGGTAGCCGACGCCGGCGGCGGCCGCGTGGAGCAGGTCCCCTGGGCCGCCCTCGTCGCGCTGCAGCGGTAGGGCAGCCACTGCGAGGGTGCTCACGCCGGCAAGGACCATCGACGCGCGCAGGGGCCGACCTGCCCGCAGTAGGTCAGGCAGTCGCGACGCCGCGATCGGCAGGAGTACGCCGAAGGACACCAGGCCGGCGGTCATGCCCCAGCGCTCCGGGGCGCCGACCCGGGCCAGCTGGCTGATCGCCTGCTCGACCGGGTCGTAGCCCTCGCGCCGGGCGCCGAAGGTGGCCCAGGCCGTGACGAAGGACGCGGGAGCCAGCACGGCGCAACCGGCAGCCCAGCGGTCAAGAGCCCCACGGTCGGAGGCGCGCAGACGGGTCATGCCCGCACGCTGTCGCACCGACGCCCTGCTTGTCGACCGGAGGCGCTGCACCGTCAGCGTGTCGCCGTCAACCTGCCCTCCACAGGTGGCGACGGCGTCCACAGCCCGCCCGGGCAGCACCCGGCACGGACGCGCCTGACCTAGCGTCGTCGACGTGACCGCCACCGATGTCTCGACCCGGGACGGCCAGCGCGCCCGGGTCTACCGCGCCGAGGACGCCTGGGCCGCGCGGCTCGACGCCGCCCGCCAGGGTGCCCCGCTGGCCGTGCTCGCCGGAAGCGCCGTGGTCCTGCCCGCGGAGCGTCGGCTCGGCTCGCTGGAGGCGGCCGACGACTACGCCCGTCGGGTGCTGGCACTGAGTGACGTCCGCGCGGAGTTCGGG
>JANPHZ010000070.1:0-13599 GCA_031424715.1 Frankiaceae bacterium | reverse complement strand
GCCGCAGCCACCACCGCATCAAGCAGCACGGCTGGACCAAGCACCGCAACCCCGACGGCAGCATCCGCTGGACCGCACCCGACGGCATCAGCTGGACCAGCCCCAACCAGCACACGGCCCGGGTCCTCCGTGGGAGCGAGGCGCGCCGGCCGTGGCACCGCATCGCCCCCGGCGTGTGGGCCGTCGCCGCCTGACCGAGGCCCGCGCGCTGTCAGGTCGAGCGATCCTCGATCTCCCAGACGTGGTCGAGCACGTGCCACGCCGCCCGCCGCACGAAGTAGCGGGGCGGCCACTTCGCCACCTCCGGCCCGGCGCGCAGCGCCGACGCGATGTCGGCCCGCAGCGCCGCCACCGCGTCGCGATCAGACGGCTCCCGGTGCCTCACGCCGATCTGACGGGCGTACGAGCACTCCGCCGAGACGACGTGCTGCACGACGGCGTCGCGGTCGCGGCCACCGCCGCGCGGCCCCTTGCGAAGCACCGCCGGCGCGGACTCGGCGACGGCGTCAAGGGCTCGCCACGACGCCTCGAGCACCTCGACCCAGGAGCCCGGCAGCGCGGCGTCGTCGCACGGCGGCACGATCCCCGGCGCACCGAAGTCGGTCGTCGCGTTCCCGGCCAGCCGGTCGGTGACCACCACGTCGTCGACGACGACCGAGGGCGCCACCGCACGGTAGCGGTCCGCGTACGACAGCAGTGCCTCGATCGCGGCGTCCTCGGTGCGCCCCGCCCGGCACCAGCCCGGCCAGTCCTCGGCGCAGGCGAACACCTTCTTCGCGCCGACCTCGAGGTAGACGCGCACCTGGCTAGAAGAACAGCAACGACAGGGCTTCCGCGACGCAGACCGGCTTGTCCACGCCCTCGGCCTCGATCTCGACCTTCTGCGTCAGCATCACGCCCATCGGGTGGTCAGCGACGTCGACCAGGGTGCTGTGCGCGCGCACCCGGGTGCCCACCGGCAGCGGCGTCGGGAAGCGCACCTTGTTGCTGCCGTAGTTGATGCCACCGGCGACGCCCTCGACCATCGGCAGCAAGCCGCCGGCGAGGTGCGGCAGCAGCGACAGCGTGAGGTAGCCGTGCGCGATCGTCTGCCCGAACGGACCGCTCTTCGCGGCCTCGGGGTCGATGTGGATCCACTGGCGGTCCTCGGTCGCCTCGGCGAAGGCGTTGACCCGCTCCTGGTCGACCAGCAGCCACTCGCTGGGGCCGCGCTTCTCGCCGACCATCGCCTTGAGCTGCTCGCGTCCGTCTGCCACCTGCACTCCTTCGATCGTTGTCCGACTCCCGACCCTAGCGACCCAGCGTGATGCCCCCGTCGACGACCAGGGTCTCGCCGGTGATCCAGCCCGCGTCGTCGCTCAGCAGGAACGCTGCGGCCTTGGACGTGTCGTTGGCCACGCCGAGCCGCTTGAGCGGGTAGGCCTGCGCGACCTCCTCCTCGCGACCGTCGTACAACGCCTTGGCGAAGTCGGTCTTGACCACGGCCGGGGCAATCGCGTTGACCCGCACCTTCGGCCCGAGCTCGATGCCGAGCTGGCGGGTCAGGTGAATGAGCGCGGCCTTGCTGACGTTGTAGGCACCAATCGGCGCGCCGGCGGCGATCCCGCCCACACTCGCGACGTTGAGGATGCTGCCGCCGTCGCTGAGCCCCGCCCGCCACGCCTGCTGCGTCCAGCTCAGGATGGCGGTCACGTTGACCTCCATGACCTTGCGTACGGCGCCGAGGTCGGCCTCCATCAGCGGGCCGTACTGCGGGTTGACCGCAGCGTTGTTGACGAGGTGGTCGAGGCGGCCAAAAGTGCTGTGGGCCAAGGCAATTGCTGCCGCCTGGTGCTCCTCGTCGTCGGCGCTTCCGCGGGCCGCGACGGCGCTGTCGGCGCCGATCTTGGCGACCGCCGCTTCGAGCTCGTCGGGCTTGCGCGCGGTGATGACCACCTTCGCGCCCCGCGACACCAGCTCCTGCGCGATGCCGAAGCCGATCCCCCTCGTGCCTCCCGTGATGAGCGCTACTCGGCCGGTGAAGTCGTTGTCCATGTAGTCTGGTCTACAGCAGCCCGCACAGCGGCTGCCCGGTGACCACCTCCCGGACCCTGATCTGCGCCCTAGCGAGCGCTCCTCATGTCATCGCCCCACCAGGTGAAGCACAACGGTGGCGGCCTCGAAAGGAACGTCATGAACGACGACTTCGGTCCCTGGGACGACTAGTCCCACCTAGGCAGTGAACAGCGGGTCCGCTCCCTCGGGAGCGGGCCCGCTGTTGCTTTTCCGTCGTACGACGGTCGGGCAGGCCCGGTCCCGCCTGCGCTCCCGCCCGGGGTTCCCCGCGGTCCCGCCCGCGCCCCGCCCGCGTCCCGACTGCGCCCCGCCCGCGCTCCGGCCGCGCTCCGGCTGATCTCGGGCTGACCGGGGTGACACGCCGGCGTGTCGGACCAGTTGGTCTGAGATCAGCTGCCGGAGAGGTGGGCTGACACGACTCGCCGGCGGCTCAGCCGCCGACCCCAGCAGCGCGAGCTGCGGATGACGTCGTCGACTGACAGCACCTTGGTCGGCGACATCCAGCCCTGCGACGGCTTGTGCAGCGCCCAGCCGTCTCCGAGCGTCACGGCCGCATGCTCGACCTCGCCGGCGGGCGATCTCCAGACCAGGACCGTCCCGGGGGCGTTCAGGTCTCCCCCGGAAACCGTGCGCTCGGACAGCCACGCCTCGAACGGCTCGCGCTGCATCCAGGCTCCCCCGGCGCCTGCGACGCCCGCCGCCGCCATCACGGCGCCGAAGCAGTTGGGACCGCTGCCGTTCGGGAAGGTGCCGGCCAGCTGCTCGCCGCACGGAAGGAGTCGCCGCGCCGCGGCCCACGTCGCGCCGGACACGCTGCGGTGCTGGCTCGGCCGCCGCCCGTTGTCCACGAACTCGGCCAGTACCTGCTCGGCGTGGTCCGCGAGCAGCGACGGCCACCACACGAACCGGTGCCCGTCAGCCTGGTCGCGGGCGCGCAGACCGACGACGGACCCCCATTGGCGGACAGTGGGGACAGCGGATCGGCCGCGCGTGACCTGAGCTCGGACGAGGGCTGCCCGCCTGATTCGGGGCAGTGCGGCGAGCTCCGGCTCGGTCAGCCAGGCCAAGTGCTCGCCCTTGCCGCCGTACAGCTCGTAGGTGTCCAGCAGCTCTTGCGCGAGAGGCTGACTCCGGACGTCGAGCAGCTCGTCCTCGGCGCCCACGATGAAGGGCTGCACCGCCGGAGCGAGCCAACTGGCCCACTTCGCCAGCAGCTCGGCAGGAACCGGTACGCCGAGAACCCCCAGTGACGTCACGAGCGGCCACGCTGGCAGACCGGAGCGCAGCTGTCGACGGCTTTCGGGGTGTGCGGAGAGCAGTGCGTACGACGCTGCTGCAGGCTGAAGGGCATGGAGCCCACCAAGACGGTCGCGTTAGAGGGGTTCCACGCGGTCAAGCACGCGCTGCGGTTCGCGCCGGATCTGGTCGACCGGGTGACGGTCACCGACCTTGCTGCCAGCCGAGCTCTGTGCGACGACCTGGCTCCGGACATCACGCAGGCGCTGCTCGCAATCGCGGTCCTCGGCGACGTCGACCACCCGACCGGCGTACGAGCGGTTGCGCAGCGACCTGCTGAGGACCGCACCGCCCTTGTGCACAGGACCGCTCCGCTCGTCGTCGTGGACGACCCGCGCCACCCGGGCAACGCAGGCGCCGTCATCCGGGTGGCCGCAGCAGCGGGCGCCAGCGGTGTGGCGATGACCGGCGCGCTCGATCCGTGGCACCCCGCGGTCTTGCGCGGCAGTGCCGGCCTGCACTACGCACTGCCTGTGCTGCGTACGACGGCGCAGGAGCTGGTCGGCCCGGTGCTGGTGCTCGACGCCGAAGGCGACGACCTCGGCGTGATCCCGGACGACGCTGTGCTGGTGGTCGGCAGCGAGCGGGCCGGGGTCGGCCCCGACCTGCGGGCGCGCGCCGACTCCGTCGTACGACTGCCGATGCGAACAGGGGTCAGCAGCCTCAACCTGGCCACCGCGACCGCTGCTGCGCTCTACGCCTGGCGTCTGCGTCAGCCCTCCGCGTTAACGATCACTGCCGAAGCCGGAGCGTGAGCTGGACGCCAGGCCGGCGGTGATCACGGAGGGGGCGAGGCAGCAGCGAGTGCCGGCTCAGGCGAGGTGGAGCCACAACGAGTGCCGGCTCAGGCGAGGGCGTCGATGGCCTTGAACAGGCGTTGCTCCGACACCGGCTGCTTGGTGCGCATGCCCGGGGCGAACAGCGATAGCCGCAGCTCCTCGACCAGCCACCTGATCGCCTTGACCGCGGGGTCGCGCGGCCGCTTCACCTGCAGCTGACGCAGCTCGTCCTCGACCGCGTGCACGGTGAGCATGTTCTGCCGGTCCCGCTCAGCGTGCACCAGCAGCCGGTCAATCCGGGTCTGCATCGCGTCGAGGTAGCGGACCAGGTCAGGCAGCCGCGCCCGACCAACGGCGGTCGCGAAGCCGGGGAACACCAGCCGCTCCAGCTGCGCCCGCAGGTCCACCTGCGCGGCCGACCCACCAGTCACCTGGGGCGCGAGCTTCTGCCAGCGCACCAGCACCTGCTCGACGAGCGCGACGACCTTCTCCGTCTCGGCCACGAGGTCGACGCGCACCGCGTCCCGCAGCCGCGCAAAGCCGGCCTCGTCCCACACCGGTCCGCCGGCGCGATCCATCAGCGCATCCACCGCGCAGTCCACGCAATCAGCGAGCAGCGCATTGACCGACCCGTGCGGGCTGGTCGAGAGCGCCAGCTTGGCGGCATTGCTCAGCGAGCCGGCGACCACCTTGACCGGCGAGGGGACGTGGAGAACGAGCAACCGTCGTACGCCGGCGCGCATCGCCTCGGTCTGCTCCTCGGCCGTCCCGAGCACCCGCAGGGCGACCGCCCCACCCTCGTCGACCAGCGCGGGATACCCGGTGACGCCCGTACCGGCCGCCACGGTCCGAGGCACGTCCACAAAGGCCGTCAGCCCGACCCGCTCCACATCCCCCGAGGCCGCCGAGAGCGCCTTGCGCACCGTGGGCGCGAGCTCGGCCTGCAGCGCTTCGAGGTCGGTGCTCTCCCCCAGCGTGCGGCCCTGGGCGTTCTCGACGCGGAAGGTCATCCGCAAGTGCCCGGGCAGCCGGTCGAGCTGCCAGTCCTCTCGACGCACATCCACGCCGCGCAGCCGCAGCAGCTCGCGCTCGACAGCGTCCAGCAGCGGTTCCTGCCGTGGCTCGAGGACGGCGAGCAGCGCGCACGCCGTGTCCGCGGCTGGCACCAGCTTGACCCGGATCGGCTTGGGCAGCGTCTTGATGAGCGCCGCGACCAGCTCCTCGCGCAGCCCGGGCACCTGCCAGTCGAAGCCGTACGACGACAGCGACGGCAGCACCGCGACCGGCACGTGCACGGTCACTCCGTCGGCGTCCGTGCCCGGCTCGAACTGGTAGGTCAACGCGAGCCGCACCCCGCCCTGCTGCCAGCTGTCGGGGTAGTCGCCCGGGTCGACGTCGCTCTGCACGAGCATCGCCATCGAGAAGGTCAGCAGGTTGGGCGTCTCGCGCCGGGCGTTCTTCCACCACGCGTCGAAGTGCGCCCCCGACACCACCTCGGCCGGAAGGCGCGCGTCGTAGAAGGCGAAGAGCGCCTCGTCGTCGACGACAATCCCGCGCCGACGGGCCCGGCTCTCCAGCTCCTGCACGTCTTCGAGCAGCCGCAGGTTGTCGGCGAAGAAGGCGTGATGGGTCTCCCAGTCGCCCTCGACCAGCGCGCTCCGCAGGAACACGTCACGGGCGTACTCCGGGTCCACCTTGGCGTAGCCCACCTTGCGCCGCGCCACCAGCGGTACGCCGTAGAGCGTGACCCGCTCATAGGCCATCACCGCACCCTGCTTGGACTCCCAGTGCGGCTCGCTGTAGGAGCGGGTGACCAGGTGGCCCGCGAGCTGCTCGGCCCACTCCGGCGAGATGCGGGCGACGGTGCGCCCCCACATCCGGTTGGTCTCGACCAGCTCCCCGGCCACGACCCACTGCGGTTGCTTCTTGTGCAGCGCCGAGCCGGGGACGATCGCGAACCGGGCGCCGCGCGCACCGACGTACTCCCGCTTGTCGGCGTCGCGCAGCCCGATGTGGCTGAGCAGACCGGCGAGCAGCGCCTGGTGCACCGTGTCCCCCGCGGCCTGGGCGCTGTCGAGCGTGAGGCCGAGCGAACGAGCCACCCGGCGCAGCTGGCCGTGCAGGTCCTGCCACTCGCGGATGCGGAGCCAGTTAAGGAACTCGGTACGGCACATCCGCCGAAAAGCGTTGCCGGACAGCGCTTTCTGCTGCTCCGACAGGTGGTTCCACAGGTTGAGGTAGCTCAGGAAGTCTGACGTCGGATCGGTGAAGCGGGCGTGGTACTCGTTGGCCTGCTGCTGCTTGTCGCTCGGCCGCTCTCGCGGATCCTGGATGCTCATGGCCGAGGCGATGATGAGCACCTCACGCAAGCAGCCCTGCTCATGTGCCTCGAGCACCATCCGCCCCAGCCGCGGGTCGATCGGCAGTTGCGCGAGCGAGCGGCCCGTCTGCGTGAGCACCCGCGTGTCGTCGAGCGCGCCGAGCTCGTGCAGCAGGTCCAGCCCGTCCTTGATGTTGCGCCGGTCCGGGGGGTCGAGGAACGGGAAGGCCGCGACCTCCCCGAGCCGCAGCGCCGTCATCTGCAGGATCACCGAGGCCAGGTTGGTCCGCAGGATCTCTGGGTCGGTGTACGCCGGACGGCCGTCGTAGTCCTCCTCGTCGTATAGCCGGATGCACACCCCGTCGGCGACGCGGCCGCACCGACCGGAGCGCTGGCGAGCCGAGGCCTGGCTGATCTTCTCGATCGGCAGGCGCTGCACCTTGGTGCGGGCGCTGTAGCGCGAGATCCGCGCCGTGCCGGGGTCGACGACGTAGCGGATGCCCGGCACGGTCAGACTGGTCTCGGCGACGTTGGTCGCGAGCACCACGCGGCGCCGCGCGCTGCTCGACTCGAAGACCTTGTGCTGCTCGGCGACCGACAGCCGGCCGTAGAGCGGCAGCACCTCGGTGCCCTCACCGGTCCGGCCGCGCAAGACCTCGGCCGTGTCGCGGATCTCCCGCTCACCGGACAGGAAGACGAGCACGTCGCCGGGTGCCTCGTGCTCGAGCTCGTCGACGGCGTCGGCGATCGCCTGCACCTGATCGGTGTCCTCCGCCGGCGGCCGATAGCGGATCTCGACCGGGTAGGACCGGCCGCTCACCTCGATGACCGGCGCTCCCCCGAAGTGCTCGGCGAAGCGGCCCGGGTCGATGGTCGCGCTGGTGATGACCACCTGCAGGTCGGGCCGGCGGGGCAGCAGCTGGGTGAGGTAGCCGAGCAGGAAGTCGATGTTGAGGCTGCGCTCGTGCGCCTCGTCGATGACGAGGGCGTCGTAGGCCAGCAGGTCGCGATCGTTCTGGATCTCGGCGAGCAGGATGCCGTCGGTCATCAGCTTGACCAGGCTGGTGTCACCGACCTGGTCGTGAAAGCGCACCTTGTAGCCGACGACCTCGCCGAGCGGGGTGCCGAGCTCCTCGGCGATCCGCTCGGCCACCGTGCGCGCGGCGATCCGCCTGGGCTGGGTGTGCCCGATCATCCCGCGCACGCCGCGGCCGGTCTCCAGCAGCATCTTGGGCAGCTGGGTGGTCTTGCCGGATCCCGTCTCCCCCGCAACGACGACGACCTGATGCTCGCGCAACGCCGCCATCAGCTCGTCACGGGCATCAGCAACGGGCAGGTCCGGATAGGTGATCTCGGGTACAGCGGCCTGTCGCGACGCCAGCCGCGCCTCCGCCTGACCGATGTCACGCAGCAGCCGCTCGCTGTCGTGCTTGCGCGCCAGCAGTCGCTCGAACCGCTGCCGGTCGCGGAGCATCAGCGGTGCGAGGCGCTCCTGCACCGACTGCGTCTCCATCTCGACGGCAAGCCTAGGTCGAGTGCCGCACCGCGGTCCTGTTGATTACGACTCGACGGCGGCCCTGACCTGCCCGAAGACCGTGGCGTCGGTCTGCAGGTTGGAATGGCCGAGGCAGGTTGTCTTCGTGTTGGTGCCGCCACTAACCGACACCGAGCTGTCCGGGTTGATCACGGTGTCGCACGGCGACCACCAGGTTTGGTACGTCGTCGTACCCGGCGTCTCATCACCGCTGTTGAGCGAGGCAAGGAAGGTCGACCCGATCCGCATCTCCTTGCAGCTGGTCTGCGCGCAGAAGTTGGCGGTGTCCGTCCCGTGGTTCGGACCACCGAGCGAGACCCAGTCGTCGACCTTCGCCGTACCGCCGAGGCTCTTGAGGTAGTAGCGCGAGCTGAGGCTGCCCATGGAGTGCGCGATGACGTTCACAGTCGACCACCCGCTGGACGCGATGAGCTGGTCGACGCGCGTGGCGATGTCCCCCGCGGTGATGCTGTTGGCGCGGCTGGTGTCGTAGCTCCAGTTCATGAGCTCGGCGTCGGTGTAGCCGGCCGCCTTGAAGTTGTTGACCATCGTGGTCCACGTCGAGGAGCTGCTGTTCCAGCCGTGCACGAACAGGATTGGCTGGTGGGCCGTGGCCGCGTGCGAGGGAGTGGCGAGCGGGATGAGCAGAGCGGAAGCAGCGAGCAGGGCAAGGCGCAGTCGACGACGCACAGGGGCTCCTCGAGTTCGGGTGGTGAGACCGCGGCAGAATGACACCGCTGAAACCCGGACGCAAGCCTCAGATCAGGGCGTTTCGTATGCCAGGGGTAGCGACTCGAGGCCGTAGATGCCGGTGGTGGGCCCGAAGACGACCTCGCCATCGAGCCGCAGGCCGGGCGTCCGCGGCGCGAGGTAGGTGAAGGTCTCGGCCAGCTCGGCGCGGGCGAGGTTGTGCCCGATGCAGAAGTGCGCCCCGAAGCCGAACGTCATCGGCGCCGCCTCGCGCTTCTTGGTGATGTCGAACGACTGGGCATGCTCGAACACCTTGGGGTCTCGGTTGGCGGTCGCGGCGCAGACGAACAGCACCGTCCCTTCGGGGATGACGGTGCCGTTGACCTCGACGTCCTCGCGCGCGAGCCGGGCCGTGAACGGCGTGATCGGCTCGTAGCGCAGGACCTCCTCGACGGCCTGCTCGACCAGCGACGGGTCCTTGGCGAGCAGCTCCCACTGGTCCGGGTGCTCGGCGAAAAGCCGCAGCCCGTGGGCAAGCTGCGCCGCTGTCGTGTCGGTGCCACCGGAGATGACCGAGCCGACCAGGGTCACGCACTCGTCGTCGGTGAGCTCGGTCCCGCCGATCACCGAGATCAGGTCCTCACCCGGCGAGGCCCGGCGCTCGACCAGCTTGGCGTGCACGTAGGCGCGCATCTCGTCGTAGGCCTGCTCGACCTGCGGTCCCGTCTCGTGCAGGCGCATCTTGAAGACTTCCTGCAGGAGGAAGGACCACTTCGACAGCAGCTTCTCGTCGCCGGGAGTGCCGAGCAGGGCGGCGATCGCCATCGACGGCAGCGGCTCGGCCAGCGTCGAGACGAACTCGCAGGCGCCCTTGTCGGCGACCGGCGCCCACAGCTCGGTGATGAGCTCTCGGAGCATCGGTCGGAGCCGCTCGATGGCCCGCGGCGTAAACGCCGGCATGAGCAGTCGGCGCAGTCGCGCGTGGGCCTCGTCGGTCTGGACCATCAGGCCCTCGGCGTTGCGGTCCCAGATGGTCCCGGATGTCACGCCCTGCAGCTCGAGCAGCTCCATCGCCGGGAACGAGAACCGCTTGTCCCGCAGCACCTCGTTGCCCGCCTCGCGGTCGAGCACCGCATAGCCCATGGCGCCCCGCGCGATCCAGGTCTGCTGCGCGAGCGCGTCGAGCGCCTGATGGAAGGCCTCGCCGGTCACCGTCATGTCGATGTGGTCGTACGACGGCAGCTCCAGCTCGGTCAGCAGCATGGCCGCACTCTGTCAGATGCCCTTGCGTCCCTGGCGGGCCAGCAGCTCGCGCAGGACGGGCAGCGCGCGCCGGTCCTTGTCGCGGCCCGCGGCCTCCTTGCTGCGCACGATGTCAGCCAGCGACGCCACCCGGACGGTGCTGTCTCCCAGGATCAGCGTCACCGCGTCGCGCTTGAGATCGTCGTACCCGGTGGTCCCGCTGGGGACGAAGCTGATGTCGAGATCACCGAACCTCGTCGTCAGGTTCCAGATCCTGCTCGCCGCGAGTGAGGCGGCATCGTGGTGGAACGGCAGTGGTTCGTCGAGCTCGACGGCCCGGACCTTCGCGTCGAGTTCGTACAGAGCAGCAGACAGCCGGGTCAGGGTGTCCTTGTCGGTGGCCGGGGTGAGATCGACATCGCCGGTCGGGAACGGGGAGCCTTGCAGGTACGCAGCGAAGCCACCGATGAAGACACCATCGATGCCGTGCGCCGCGAGCACGTTGATGATGGCTTCGGGCTGGAACTCAGGCATGGGAGAGCTGCCGTTCTGCGTCCTTGCGCAGCTCACTCATGCGGTGGACCACCGTGGTCAGGTGCGCGAGGCGCTGCTCCGGGCTCTCCCGCAAGATCGCCAGGGCCTGGGCCAGGTCGGAGTCGTCGTACGGGTCGAGGGCGACGAGCAGGTTGAACCCGCAGAGCCGCATCATCCGGCGCACCGTGTCAAAGGACGGCGACGTGCGGCCGCTCTCCAGCCGGGCGATCGCCGACTGCGTCGTGCCGGCCAGCTCGGCCAGCTGACGCTGGGTCAACCCCGCCCGCCGGCGAGCCTCGCGGATCAAGTCGGATCCCATGGGCAGAGCATAGCATTTCTGCTATGTACGCCGCACGGGGCAGGATGGGTGGGCGATGACCCTCGACCACCTGCTTGCGTCCGGCGCTACCGACGACGCGCTCTTCGAGGGCTTCGCGCAGTGGGCCGGGGAGCAGGGACTCACGCTCTACCCAGCGCAGGAGGAGGCGCTGCTGTCGGTCTTCCTCGGCGAGAACGTCGTGCTGGCGACTCCCACGGGCAGCGGCAAGAGCCTGGTCGCCGTCGGCGCCCACCTCGCTGCCCTCAGCCGCGGCGAGCGGACCTTCTACACCGCCCCCATCAAGGCGCTGGTCAGCGAGAAGTTCTTCGCCCTCATCGAGGTCTTCGGTGCCGACAAGGTCGGGATGATGACCGGCGACGCTGCCGTCAATGCGCGGGCCCCCATCATCTGCTGCACCGCCGAGATCCTCGCCAACCTCGCGCTGCGCCAGGGCGCCGACACCGAGGTCGGCGTCGTGGTGATGGACGAGTTCCACTTCTACGCCGAGCCCGACCGCGGCTGGGCCTGGCAAGTCCCGCTGCTCGAGCTCCCCAACGCGCAGTTCCTGCTGATGTCCGCGACCCTGGGCGACGTCACCCGGTTCGAGCTCGAGCTGACCGAGCGCACCGGCCGCGGCACGACCGTCGTCGCCGGCGCCGAGCGCCCGGTGCCGCTGTCCTACTCCTACGTCGTCACCCCGCTGCACGAGACGCTGGAGGAGCTGCTCAGCACCCACGGCGCGCCCGTCTACGTCGTGCACTTCACCCAGCAGGCAGCGGTCGAGCGGGCACAGGCGCTGATGAGCGTCAACGTCTGCACCCGTGAGGAGAAGGACCGGATCGCCGAGCTCATCGGCGACTTCCGCTTCACCAAGGGCTTCGGCCCGACCCTGTCGAGGCTGGTCCGCCACGGCATCGGCGTGCACCACGCCGGGATGCTGCCGAAGTACCGACGCCTCGTCGAGCTGCTCGCCCAGGCCGGCCTGCTCAAGGTCGTCTGCGGCACCGACACCCTCGGCGTCGGCATCAACGTGCCGATCCGCACCGTGCTCTTCACCGGCCTGAGCAAGTACGACGGGGTGGCGACCCGCCACCTCAAGGCGCGCGAGTTCCACCAGATCGCCGGACGGGCCGGCCGCGCCGGCTTCGACACGGCGGGCACCGTCGTCGTCCAGGCGCCCGACCACGACGTCGAGAACGCCAAACGAGTGGCCAAGGCCGGTGATGACCCGAAGAAGCTGCGCCGGGTCGAGCGCAAGAAGCCGCCCGAGGGCTTCGTGTCGTGGGGCCAACCGACGTTCGACCGCCTCATCGGCGCGACTCCGGAGACCCTGCACAGCTCGTTCGGGCTGAGCTACTCGATGGTCCTCAACGTGCTGCAGCGCAGCGGCGACGGGCTCGCCGCACTGCGCGCGCTGATCGAGAAGTCGCACGAGAGCGAGCAGCGCAAGCAGGCCCTGCTGGAGCAGGCCGACGAGATCGTCGAGGGGCTGATCGCCGCGGAGATCGTGGTGCGCGACGAGGCTGGGCACCCGCGGCTGACCGTCGACCTGCAGCCCGACTTCGCCCTCAACCAGCCGCTCTCCCCCTTTGCCCTGGCCGCGCTGTCGCTGCTGGATCGCGCGTCGCCGTCGTACGCGCTCGACGTGCTCTCGGTGCTGGAGGCCACCCTCGAAGACCCGCGGCAGGTGCTACGGGCCCAGCTGAGCAAGGCCAAGGGCGAGGCGGTCGGGCAGATGAAGGCCGACGGCATCGAGTACGACGAGCGGATGGAGCTGCTCGAGGAGGTCAGCTGGCCCAAGCCGCTCGAGGAGCTGCTGACCGGCGCCTACGAGACGTTCCGCGCCGGGCAGCCGTGGATCGGCGACTACCAGCTCTCGCCCAAGTCGGTCGCGCGCGACATGTACGAGCGGGCCATGACCTTCGTCGAGTACGTCGGCTTCTACGGCCTCGCTCGCTCAGAGGGACTGGTGCTGCGCTACCTCGCCGACGCCTACAAGGCGCTCGACCGGACGGTGCCCGACGCGCTGCGGACCGAGGAACTACTCGAGCTGACCGAGTGGCTCGGCGAGCTGGTCCGGCAGGTCGACTCGAGCCTGCTCGACGAGTGGGAGCAGCTGCGCAACCCGGCTGATCCGACGGCTGCCCCGGCCCCGGTCGACGACACGCCCCCGCCGGTCACCCGCAACGCCAGGGCCTTCCGGGTGCTGGTGCGCAACCAGCTGTTCCGGCGGGTCGAGCTGGCCGCGATCCGCCGCTACGACCTGCTGCGCGAGCTGGACGACGACCTCGACTGGAAGACCCCGATCGAGGCCTACTTCTCCGAGTACGACCGGATCGGCACCGGCCCGGACGCGCGCGGTCCGGGGCTGTTGCAGATCACCGAGGAGCCGGGACGCTGGGTCGTGCGGCAGACCTTCGACGACCCCGCGGGCGACCACGACTGGGGCCTCAGCGCCGAGGTCGACCTCGCCGCGTCCGACGAGGCGGGCACCGCGGTGGTCACCATCACCGCCATCGGCCCGCACTGACTCAGACGGCGCAGCGGATGCAGCGGCGAGCTGAGGGCCGCGCGGCCAACCGTTCCGGCCCGATCGGCCCGGCGCAGGTCTCGCAGATCCCGTAGCCACCCTGCTCGGCCCGGATCAGGGCAGCGTCGAGGTCGACGAGGGTGCGCTGGCTCAGCTCGATCAGGGCGGCCAGCTGGGCCCGCTCGAAGCCGATCGTGGCGCCCTCCGGGTCGTGCTCGTCGTCAGCGTTGGAGCCCTCCGACGCGGCCACCATGGCGGCGTAGTCCAGCTCGAGCGCCTGCAGGTGAGCCTGCGCTACAC
>JANPHZ010000069.1:0-1900 GCA_031424715.1 Frankiaceae bacterium | reverse complement strand
CTGACGCCGCCGGCCCGAAGGTCCTCGATGACCTCCCAGGTCGCCCGGCGGGCCTGCGGGTCGAGCCCGGCTGTCGGTTCGTCGAGGAAGACGAGCTCGGGGCGACCCACGATCGCGAGCGCCAAGGAGAGGCGCTGCTGCTGGCCGCCGGACAGGCGCCGGCACGCCGTACGGGCGACGTCGACCAGCCCGAGCCGCTCCAGCAGCGTGTCGGGGTCGAGCGGCCGGGCGGCGTACGACGCGAAGAGCCGGAGCACCTCGGCGGCGCGCAGGCCGGGGTAGACCCCGCCCGCCTGCGGCATGACGCCGACCCGGGGGCGCAGCGAGGCCGCGCGCGGCGGCTGCCCGAGGACCCGGACGGTCCCGGCGTCGGCGGCCCGGAAGCCCTCGCAGATCTCGACGGTGGTGGTCTTGCCCGCCCCGTTGGGCCCGAGCAGAGCGAGCACGGTCCCGGTTTCCAGGCGGAGGTCGAGGCCGTCGACCACGCGCCGTCCGGCGTAGGACTTGACCAGTCCCTCGACCTCGAGCGCGGCAGCGGACATGACGGCAAGCGTAGGGATCGCCGCGGGGGAGCGCCGGTTCGACGGCAGGCAGCATTTAGGCCACACTGGTGTTGTGAAAAGCATGCAGGTCACCGAGGGAGTGGGGCGCGTCGATGTCCGCACCCGCGACCGGGTGCGCTCGCTGCTGCTCGACCTCGGCCCGTCGACCGCCAGCGCGCTGGCGCAGGAGACCGGCCTGACCGTCGCCGCCGTACGCCGGCACCTCGACGCGCTGCTCGCCGAGGGCACCGTCACCACCCAGGCTCCGCGGCTGCGCAAGGCCGTGCGCGGCCGTCCGGCCCGCCTCTACGCGCTCAGCGACGCCGGCCACGCGGCCGGTCCCAGCCGCTACGACGACCTGGCGATCGCCGCGCTGCGCTTCATGACCCCCGAGCAGGCGCACGCCTTCGCGGCCGAGCGGGGGGCAGCGCTGGAAGCGCGCTACGCCCACGTGCGGTCAGCGCCTGACCGCTCCGCTGCCCTCGCCGAGGCGCTGAGCGAAGACGGCTATGCCGCCACCACCGGCCCGCTCGGCACCGGCGTGCAGCTGTGCCAGCACCACTGCCCCGTGGCCAGTGTGGCGAGCGAGTTCCCCGAGCTGTGTGAGGCCGAGACCACCGCGCTCGGCCACCTGCTGGACGTGCACGTCCAGCGGCTCGCGACCATCGCCCACGGCGACGGCATCTGCACGACCTACATCCCGACGCTCGCCCCCTCCCAGGAAGCAAAGGCGCACCCATGACCGCTGCCCCCGACCAGCTCGACGGACTGGGCAACTACAAGTTCGGCTGGGCCGATTCCGACGAGGCCGGTGCCACTGCCGCCCGCGGCATCAGCGAGGCCGTCGTGCGCAACATCTCCGGGCTGAAGTCCGAGCCGCAGTGGATGCTCGACCTGCGGCTCAAGGGCCTGAAGCTGTTCGAGAAGAAGCCCATGCCGACCTGGGGCAGCGACCTGTCGGGCATCCACTTCGACAACATCAAGTACTTCGTGCGCTCCAGCGAGAAGCAGGCGCAGACCTGGGACGACCTCCCGGCCGACATCAAGTCGACGTACGACAAGCTCGGCATCCCCGAGGCCGAGAAGCAGCGCCTCGTTGCCGGCGTGGCGGCTCAGTACGAGTCAGAGGTGGTCTACCACTCGATCCGTGCTGACCTCGAGGAGAAGGGTGTTGTCTTCGTCGACACCGACACTGCGCTGCGCGAGCACGAAGAGCTGTTCCGCGAGTACTTCGGCTCGGTGATCCCGGTCGGTGACAACAAGTTCGCCGCCCTGAACACCGCGGTGTGGTCGGGTGGCTCGTTCATCTACGTGCCGCCGGGCGTCAAGGTCGACATCCCGCTGCAGGCCTACTTCCG
>JANPHZ010000068.1:0-1817 GCA_031424715.1 Frankiaceae bacterium | reverse complement strand
GTACTCGGCGAGCCCACGGCGGCCAGACCCGACGCGGCGTAACCGGTCGAGTTGACCGGCGCCTCGCCGGGGAAGCTGCCGTCGGCCCTCTGCTGGCCGGTCAGCCAGGTCTTCGCGCTCTGCGTCGGGGTCGCGCTGGTCTGACCGACCGCGGCGAGCGCCTGCAGTGCCAAGCCGGTCGCGTCAACGGAGCCCGTGCACGGCGTACCCGCCTTCGGGACGAAGGCCTGCGGGAACGAGCCGTCGGCGCACTGCACGCCCAGCAGGCCCTGCACGACGCTGTCGGTGCTGCGGCCGTTGAGGCGCAGCGCGAGGATCGCGAACGACTGGCCGAAGGTGTTGGCGAAGTCGCCGAAGTCGCTGCGGTCCTTGAGCCGACCGTCGGTACCGATGACGCCCTGCAGCTGGGCGAGCAGGTCGACCCCGCCGGTCGAGGTCGGGTCAGCGCCGGCCGCAGTGCGGACGTAGGCGAGCTTGGCCGTGGCTCCGGCGTACGCCGAGCCGGCCTTGTCGAAGGGCGCGCCCTGGGTGTAGGCCGCGACCGCGCCCGGAGTGCTCACGGTGGTGAGGGTCCGGCCGATCCGGGCGTCCTGACCCCCGGCGGTGAGCAGCGCGATGACGCTGTCGAGCGAGCGGCCGTAGTCGGTGAAGACGACGTCCTGACCGTCCTCGCCGGGGAAGCTGCCGACGACGGTGCCGGCGTCGGTGAGGTCACCGGCCAGCCAGGTGGCGGCCTTTGCTGCGGCCGCGGGTTCGGCGGCGGCCGCCGGGGAGGCAAGGGTTGCCGTGCTCGCCATGCCGCTGGCGAGCAGCGCGACGGACAGGAACGACGCGAGGCGCCGACGGACGGGGGTTGTAGGCATGGGATGCCCTCTCAGGGAGCGGTCCGCGGCGGGACCCTGGACGCCCTCTACGCGCAACGCCCCCACGACCGCTCCCGTAGGAGAGATGGTGAGGGCGTGAACGGACAGGTCGTCCGGGCTCCGCCCCGCATGACCTCGACGGTACGAAGGAGCCGCTCGCTCCTGCGGGCGTTCCGGCTCGCACCAGCCCCCGACGAGCGGAGCTGGTGCCTACGGTTGCGGGTCAGCGCCGGAATCGGACCGGCTTTCCCCACGGGAGCGCGTTCGGTTGGTGCGTGCCTACCGTAGCGCTCCCGGCGTCACCGGTCACCGCCGCTACTTGAGCAGGCGGGACAGGCGGCGGTCGGCGAGCGGCTTGCCGTCGGTCTGGCAGGTCGGGCAGTACTGCAGTGACTTCGCCGCGAACGACACCTCCCGGACCGTGTCGCCGCACCGAGGGCACGGGAGCCCGGTGCGGGCGTGCACGTTCATCCCGCTCTTCTTCTCCGCCTTCAGGTCCTGCGCCGCCAGGCCTGTGGCCCGCTCCACCGCCGCGCGCAGCGTCGTGACGATCGCGTGGTGCAGCGCCCCGACCTCGGCGGCGGTGAGGTTGGCGGCCGGCTTGAACGGTGACAGCCCGACCTCCCACAGCACCTCGTCGCTGTAGGCGTTGCCGAGTCCGGCGATCAGCGACTGGGTGGTGAGCACCCCCTTGACCTGACCCCGTTCACCGGCCAGCAGCCCGGCGAGGTGCGCCGCGGTGAACTCCGGCGCGAGCGGGTCGATCCCGAGCCGCACGACGCCCGGCACCAGCGCAGGGTCTCGTACGACGTAGACGGCGAGCCCCTTCTTGGTCCCGGCCTCGGTGAGGTCGAAGCCGCTCTCGTCGTCGAGGTGGACCCTCAGGGCGAGCGGGCCCTTCCCGGGCCGGGGCGGCGCGGCGGGCTGCGACGCCTTCCAGCGCAGCCAGCCGGC
>JANPHZ010000067.1:0-8025 GCA_031424715.1 Frankiaceae bacterium | reverse complement strand
GTTCCGCGAGTACTTCGGCTCGGTGATCCCGGTCGGTGACAACAAGTTCGCCGCCCTGAACACCGCGGTGTGGTCGGGTGGCTCGTTCATCTACGTGCCGCCGGGCGTCAAGGTCGACATCCCGCTGCAGGCCTACTTCCGGATCAACACCGAGAACATGGGCCAGTTCGAGCGCACCCTGATCATCGCCGACGAGGGCTCCTCGGTGCACTACGTCGAGGGCTGCACCGCCCCGATCTACTCGAGTGACAGCCTCCACTCAGCCGTGGTCGAGATCATCGTGAAGAAGGATGCGCACGTCCGCTACACGACGATCCAGAACTGGTCGAACAACGTCTACAACCTCGTCACCAAGCGCACCGCGGTGCACGAGGGCGGCCGGATGGAGTGGATCGACGGCAACATCGGCTCGAAGGTCACGATGAAGTACCCCGCCTGCTACCTGCTCGGCGAGCGAGCGTCGGGGGAGACCCTGTCCGTGGCCTTCGCCGGCCCCGGCCAGCACCAGGACGCCGGCGCCAAGATGGTGCACGCCGCCCCGCACACGACGAGCAACATCGTGAGCAAGTCGGTGGCCCGTGGTGGCGGTCGGACGTCGTACCGCGGGCTGGTGCAGGTGCAGGAAGGCGCCCACGGGAGCAAGGCCAACGTCAAGTGCGACGCCCTGCTCGTGGACGCCATCAGCCGCAGCGACACCTACCCCTACGTCGATGTCCGCGAGGACGACGTGTCCATGGGTCACGAGGCGACGGTCAGCAAGGTCGGTGAGGACCAGCTCTTCTACCTGATGAGCAGGGGCCTGACCGACGACGAGGCGATGGCCATGGTCGTCCGCGGCTTCGTCGAGCCGGTGGCGCGGGAGCTCCCGATGGAATATGCGCTCGAGCTCAACCGACTCATCGAGCTCCAGATGGAGGGTTCCGTTGGCTAGCGGCTCGATGCAGGACGCCCTCGCGACCGAGCGCGTCGCCCTGCGCGAGCAGGGCGCCATCATGGGCGGATCGAGCACGGACGGGTCGATCGCGGCCAACGTCAAGCCCTCGACCCCTCGCTCGCCTGCCGATGTGCGACCCGAGCGGATCAGGTCCAACGACGTCGACGCCTACCCCGCGGTCACCGGGCGCGAAGAGGAGTGGCGGTTCACACCCCTGGCGCGGGTCCGTCCGCTGCTCGACGCCCTCGTCAGCGAGGCCGGACTCGACACGATCGTGTCCGGCACCGTCGACGGCGTCACCTTCGACGTGGTGCACGAAGGCCCGAGTCTGGACATCGACGTGCCGCTGTCGGTGGACTCCCTGTCGGCCAAGGCGCACGCCGCCCCGGCGAGCGTCCTGCGCATTGACAAGAACACCGAGGTCGCCGACGCCATCACCGTGCACCGGAGCACGATGAGCTCGGAGGTCGTCTTCGACCACCTCGTCATCGAGGTCGGCGAGCACGCCCGCGCGACCGTCGTGCTCGAGCACACCGGATCAGCCCGGGTGGTCGGCAAGCTGAGCATCCTTATCGGCGACGGCGCGTCCCTCGACCTCGTGCAGGTGCGCACCTGGGACGCCGACGCCCTGGAGTCGACCCACGTCGCGACCCGGCTGGGCCGCGATGCGCGACTTCGCTCGACGGCCGTGACGCTGGGCGGCTCGCTCGTGCGGGTCACCGAAACGGTCGACTTCGCCTCCACCGGCGGCGACGCCGAGCTGCTCGGCCTCTACTTCGCCGACGCGGCTCAGCACCTCGAGCACCGGCTGTTCCTCGACCACGCGGTGCCCCACTGCCGCAGCCGGGTGACCTACAAGGGCGCCCTGCAGGGCGATGAGGCGCACACGGTGTGGGTCGGCGACGTGCTGATCCGCGCGGAGGCGGTCGGCACCGACACCTACGAGCTCAACCGCAACCTGCTGCTCACCCCTGAGGCGCGCGCCGACTCGGTGCCCAATCTCGAGATCGAGACCGGCGAGATCCTCGGTGCCGGCCACGCGAGTGCCACCGGGCGGTTCGACGACGAGCAGCTGTTCTACCTGCAGGCCAGGGGCATCCCCGCTGACGAGGCCCGCCGGATGGTCGTCCGCGGGTTCTTCGCCGACGTCATCAACCGGATCGGCGTCGAGGCCCTCGAGGAGCGGCTGATGGCCGCCGTCGAGGACGAGTTGGAAAGGACCGCTGTCGCATGAGGGTCTGCTCGTTGTCCGACGTCCCTGAGGAGGGGGCGATCCGGGTCGATGTCGGCGGACGTCCGGTGTGCATCGCGCGCTCGCAGGGGGAGGTCTTCGCGGTCTCCGACATCTGCTCGCACGCCGACGTAGCCCTGTCCGAGGGTGACGTGGAGGACGGCACCATCGAGTGCTGGCTGCACGGCTCGCGCTTCGACCTGCGCACCGGCATGCCGTCCGGCCTGCCCGCCACCAAGCCCGTGGCGACCTATCCCGTGACCGTCGAGGGCGATGACGTCCTCGTGAAGATGGAGACCGAAGCGTGAGCACCCTGGAAGTCCGTGACCTGCACGTCAGCGTGGAGGCCGACGGGGCGCCGCGCGAGATCCTGCGCGGTGTCGACCTCACCGTGAAGGCGGGGGAGACCCACGCCATCATGGGCCCCAACGGTTCCGGCAAGTCGACGCTGGCCTACTCCATCGCCGGACACCCGAAGTACACGATCACCAGCGGCACGGTGACCCTCGACGGCGAGGACGTCCTCGCGATGAGCGTCGACGCGCGCGCCCGCGCCGGGCTCTTCCTCGCCATGCAATACCCCGTCGAGGTGCCCGGGGTCTCGGTCTCCAACTTCCTGCGCTCGGCCGCCACCGCCGTGCGGGGCGAGGCCCCCAAGCTGCGGCTCTGGGTCAAGGAGCAGAAGGAGGCCATGGCCCGGCTCGAGGTCGACGCGGCCTTTGCCGAGCGCTCGGTCAACGAGGGCTTCTCCGGCGGGGAGAAGAAGCGGCACGAGATCCTGCAGCTCGAGCTGCTACAGCCCAAGGTGGCGATCCTCGACGAGACCGACTCGGGTCTCGACGTCGACGCCCTGCGCGTGGTGTCCGAAGGCGTCAACCGGGTCCGCGCCACCGGTCAGACGGGCGTCTTGCTGATCACCCACTACACCCGCATCCTGCGCTACATCGCCCCTGACTTCGTGCACGTCTTCGTGGGCGGCCGGATCGTCGACCAGGGCGGCCCGGAGCTGGCCGATGAGCTCGAGGCCAACGGCTACACGAAGTACGGCAGCGACGCCCCCGCCCCCACGGTGCCGGCTTGAGCCTGCTGACCGACCGGAGCACTTCGACGTCGTACGACGTTGAGGCGGTCCGGGCTGACTTCCCGGTGCTGAGCCGGGTCATCCACGGCCACCCGCTGGTCTACCTCGACAGCGCGTCGTCGTCGCACAAGCCGCGGCAGGTCCTCGACGCGGAGCGGGTCTTTGTCGAGCAGCACTACAGCAATGTGCACCGCGGGGTGCACACCCTGTCGCAGGAGGCGACCGACGCCTACGAGCAGGCGCGGGCGACCGTGGCGCGCTTCCTGGGAGCGGCCGAGCCGCGCGAGATCGTCTTCACCAAGAACGTCACCGAGGCCATCAACCTGGTGGCCTACTCCCTCGGCAACGCCCCGACCGGTTCGCCCTTGCACCTGGGGCCGGGCGATGAGATCTGCGTGACCGAGTTGGAGCACCACTCCAACCTGGTGCCCTGGCAGATGCTGTGCGAGCGCACCGGCGCGACCCTGCGCTGGCTCTCCCTCACCGATGAGGGCCGCCTCGACCTGAGCGACCTCGACCAGTGCGTCAACGAGCGCACCAAGCTGCTCGCCTTCACTCACGTCAGCAACATCCTCGGTACCGAGAACCCGGTCGAGGTCCTGATTGCCCGGGCCAAGCAGGTCGGCGCGCTGACCCTGATCGACGGGGCGCAGTCGGCCCCGCACCAGAGCGTGAACGTCCGCGCCCTGGGCGCCGACTTCTTCGCGGTCACCGGACACAAGATGCTCGCCCCCTCTGGGGTGGGCGTGCTTTGGGGCCGGCTCGACCTGCTCGACGTCATGCCGCCGTTCCTCGGCGGGGGCTCGATGATCGAGGTCGTCCAGATGTCCGGGTCGACGTTTGCGCCCGCGCCCGAGCGGTTCGAGGCCGGCACGCCGGTCATCAGCCAGGCCGTCGCGCTCGGGGCCGCCTGCGACTACCTCACCGCGCTCGGCATGGACGCGATACGCGAGCACGAGGTGGCGCTGACTGCCCAGTTGCTGGACGGCCTGCGCGGCCTGTCCGGGGTGCGCGTGCTCGGACCGGACACGATCGAGCAGCGCGGCAGCGCGGTGTCGTTCGTCGTCGACGGCATCCACCCGCACGACGTCGGTCAGTCCCTCGACGACCTGGGCATCGCGGTCCGGGTGGGCCAGCACTGCGCCGCGCCCGTGTGCCGGCGCTACGGCGTTCCGGCGACCGCCCGCGCGTCGTCCTACCTCTACAACACCGCGGGTGAGATCGATGCTCTGCTGGCTGGCATCGAGCAGGTGCAGGCGTTCTGGGGAGTCGGCCGATGAGCGAGTCGATGTACCAGGAGATCATCCTCGACCACTACCGCAACCCCCACCACAAGGGCTTGCAGGACCCCTACGACGTCGAGGTGCACCACACCAACCCCACCTGCGGTGACCAGATCACCCTCCGGGTGCGGGTCGCCGACGGGATCGTGGAAGACGTGTCCTACGACGGCGAGGGCTGCTCGATCTCGCAGGCGTCCACGTCGGTCATGACCGACCTCGTCGTCGGCAAGCCGGTGGATCAGGCGCTTGCCACGTCGGACGCGTTCCTTGAGCTGATGCAGAGCCGGGGCACCATCGAGCCGGACGAGGACGTCCTCGAGGATGGCATCGCTTTCGCCGGCGTCTCGCGCTACCCCGCGCGGGTCAAGTGCGCGCTGCTGGGCTGGATGGCGTGGAAGGACGCGACGGCACAGGCCGTGGCGAAGTCGAACCAGGAGACGTCATGACCGACACGACCCAGAGCCCGGCGCCCACGGTGCTCGAGACGCCGACCGCGGCCGACGCCCCCAAGAGCCAGGCCGTCGAGGCTGACGTCATCGAGGCGATGAAGGATGTCGTCGACCCCGAGCTCGGCATCAACGTCGTCGACCTCGGCCTCGTCTACGGCGCTCAGGTGCACGCCGACAACACCGTCACGCTGGACATGACGCTGACCTCCGCCGCCTGTCCGCTCACCGACGTGATCGAGGACCAGACGCGGTCCGCCTTGGCCCCGCTCGTCGACGACGTACGGATCAACTGGGTCTGGATGCCGCCGTGGGGTCCGGACAAGATCACCGATGACGGGCGCGACCAGCTGCGGGCTCTCGGCTTCAACGTCTGACATGCGCATCGTCGCGGCGTTGGGTGGCAACGCTCTCCTGCGCCGCGGGGAGAAGCCCGACGCGTCGGTGCAGGCAGCCAACATCGCCCGTGCCGTTACGGCGCTCGCGCCGCTGGCCCGTGAGCACGAGCTGGTCCTCACGCACGGCAACGGACCGCAGGTCGGGGTGCTCGCCCTGCAGAGCGCGTCCGACCCTCACCTCACGACGCCCTACCCCTTCGACGTCCTCGGCGCGCAGACCCAGGGGATGATCGGCTACTGGCTGCTGCAGGCCCTGCAGAACAGCCTGCCGGGGCGGCAGGTGGCCGCGATCATCAACCAGACCCTCGTTTCCGCCGCCGATCCGGCCTTCGCCCACCCGACCAAGTTCATCGGCGAGGTCTACGACGAGCAGCGAGCCCACGCGCTCGCCGCCGAGCGCGGTTGGACGGTCAAGCAGGACGGCGAGCGCTGGCGGCGGGTGGTCGGTTCCCCTCGCCCGCAGCGGGTGGTCGAGACCCGGCTGATCCGGCTGCTGTTGGCGAGCGGAGCCGTCGTGGTGTGCGCCGGCGGCGGAGGCGTGCCCGTGATCCGTGCTGCTGACGGCCGGCTCAGCGGGGTGGAGGCGGTCGTTGACAAGGACCTGACGACCTCCGTCCTCGCCGAGGCTCTCGATGCCGACGTGCTCCTGATCCTCACCGACGTGCCGCATGTGATCCGGGGCTTTGGTACGCCGGACGCGCAACCGGTCCTGCGGGCGACCCCGGCGACGCTGCTGCGTGAGGACTTCGCGGCCGGCTCGATGGGCCCGAAGGTCGACGCCGCGTGCCGCTTCGTCGAGGTCACCGGTGACATGGCGGCCATCGGCCGGATCGAGGACGTCGAGGACATCCTCGAAGGGCGCAGCGGCACGATCATCACCCCCCGCGGCGACTACGGCGGTCCAGGTGACCTCTCGCCCCGGCACGGCGTGCACCCGCGGCGCCGGCGCACCGACGGCTGACCGGGGTCACACAGCTCCGGTGAAGGTGTCGCACCGGCGCGGATCGCCGCTGTCGCGGCCGCGGCTGAACCACTTCTGCCGCTGGGCGGCCGACCCGTGGGTGAACGACTCGGGGCTGACCCGCCCCTGGGCCTTCTCCTGGATGCGGTCGTCACCCACTGCCGCGGCAGCGTCGAGGCCGTCGGCCACCTCCGCCTCAGTCACCTTGGCCAGGAAGCCGGTCTCCACCGCGTTGGCCACCCAGGTGCCGGCGTAGCAGTCGGCCTGCAGCTCGAGCCGCACACCGGGGGACTGCGGGCCGGTGCCGCCACCGGAGCGCTGCACCCGCTCGCTGGTGCCCAGCAGGTTCTGGATGTGATGGCCGTACTCGTGCGCGACGACGTAGGCCTGCGCGAACGGGCCACCCTGGGCGCCGTACGTGCGGCGCAGCTCACCGAAGAAGTCCAGGTCGAGGTAGATCATGCGGTCGGCGGGACAGTAGAAGGGCCCGACGGCGGAGGTCGCTGCGCCGCAGCCGGTCGTGGTCTGGCCGGTGAACAGCTCGGTGCGCGTCGGCTCGTAGCGGTCCCCGAGCGCCTCCGCCCAGTAGGCCTGGACGCTGTTGACGATCCCGACGATGCGGCAGTCCTCGTCGCGCTCGGCGTCCTGCCCGGTCTGGCAGCGCTGCCCCAGATCGGAGCTGGTCGACGTCCCCGCACCGGGGTCGGTCCCGCCGGCGCCCACGAGATCGGCCGGGTTGACGCCGAGCACCAGCGCGAGGATCACGCCCACGATGCCGAGCCCACCACCGCCCACGGCCAGCCCCGGCCCGCGGCGCCCGCGCTGGTCGCTGATCTGAGAGCTGTCCAGCCGTGCGTCATCGTTGAAGTCCATGGCGGCCACGTACCCTTGCCTGGTGAGGACGACGCCCTGATCGGTGGCGCAGTGCAGTTGATGCCCCACCCACCCGTCGTACTCGTAGAGGGAAGCACATGATCACCGTCCAGGACGTCGAGCTGCGGGCCGGGGCCCGGCTGCTGCTGCAGGACGTGACCTTCCGCGTGCAACCCGGCGACCGCATCGGGCTCGTCGGACGCAACGGCGCCGGCAAGACCACGCTCACCAAGACGCTCGCCAAGCAGACTTTGCCGGCGGCCGGGACCATCACGCACACCGGCGAGGTGGGCTACCTGCCGCAGGACCCCCGCACGGGCGACCTGGACACGCTGGGCCGGGACCGGGTGCTGTCGGCCCGGGGCCTGGACGAGGTGCTGCGCAACCTGGAGAAGATGCAGATCGAGCTGGCCGAGCGGCCGGATGACGCTGACCTGCTCCGCCGCTACGGCAATCTCGAGGAGCGCTTCAGCAACCTCGGGGGCTACTCCGCGGAGTCCGAAGCGGCTCGGATCTGCTCCAACCTCGGCCTGCCCGAGCGTGCTCTGGCGCAGCCGATCGGGACGCTCTCCGGTGGGCAGCGACGACGCATTGAGCTGGCGCGCATCCTGTTCTCCGACGCCACCACCCTGCTGCTCGACGAGCCGACCAACCACCTCGACGCCGACTCCATCACGTGGCTGCGCGGCTACCTCGCCAAGCACACCGGCGGGCTCATCGTGATCAGCCACGATGTGGAACTGCTCGACGCCGTCGTCAACAAGGTCTTCCACCTCGACGCCAACCGGGCCGAGCTCGACCAGTACAACGTGGGCTGG
>JANPHZ010000066.1:0-9716 GCA_031424715.1 Frankiaceae bacterium | reverse complement strand
CACCGCGAGAGCCGCTCCCAGTCCCTGGTTGTCGCTGCGGAAGCTCTGGCTGTAGAACTCGTTGGCGATGACGCTGGTGTCGAACTGCCCACCGGTCACCGTGCGCACGATGTCGAAGACCTTCAAGGTCCCGATGCCGATCGTGGTGAGCACCACGATCAGCGCGGGGCGGATGCTCGGGATCGTCACGAAGCGGAACATGCCGAGCGCCTTCACGCCGTCGAGCCGAGCGGCCTCGACGATGTCTTCGGGGATGGCCTTGATGGCCGCCGACAGGACCGTCATCGCAAAGCCCGCCTGGATCCAGATCATGATGACGATGAGGAAGAAGGTGTTGCCGGGCGAGTTGATGAGCCACTGCTGGGGCGAGAATCCCAGCCACACCATGACCTGGTTCAGCAGTCCGATCTGCTTGATGGTGCCCTGCTCCGGGCGGAACTCGTAGACGAACTTCCAGATGATCGAGGCGCCCACGAAGGAGATGGCCATCGGCAGGAAGATGAACGCCTTGGCCAGCGCCTCGATGCGCGCCTTGTCGATGAGGATCGCGTAGAGCAGGCCGACGGCCGTCGCCACGAACGGCGTCACCACGACCCACAGCACGGTGTTGCGCAGCACGGTCAGCTGGTCGGAGGAGGTGAAGATCTCCTGGTAGTTGCCGAGGCCGATGAACGATGAGCCGGCCGCGTCGAAGAACGACTCGTAGATGGTGCGCAGGGCGGGGTAGATGAGCCCCACGAGCACCATGACGGCGGTGGGCAGCAGGAACAGCCCGGCGACCAGGCGGTCGCCCTTGCTCCCACGCACCCGGGAGGCTGCGAAGAGGATGAGACCGACCACGGCGAGGAACAACCCGATGGCCTCGGCCATCTTGAGGATCTTGTCCGTGGTCTCCACTGCTCGCGCGCTCCTGTTGTTCGGTCGGGTCAGGGGGATCGCCACGGTGCGCTCAGGGGGCCGGCGCGAGCCGGCCCCCTGAGCGACCAGGGATTACTTGGGCCAGGCGGCCTCGATCTTGTCGACCGTGTCCTTCGTGCTCTGGCCGGTGATCCAGCTCGTGGCCTGCTTCCAGAAGGCGTTGGAGCCGATCGCGGCCGGCATGGCGTCCGAGCCGTCGAAGCGGAACACCGCCTCGGGGTCCTGCAGCACCGTCGTCGAGAGCTTGTCGATCGGGCTCACGAGGTTGGCGACGTCCAGTCCCTTGTTAGCGCTGATCCAGCCGCCGAGCGGAGTCGCCTTGGCCTTGTTGTTGGCCCACGTGTCACTCGACAGGTAGGTCTGGAAGGCCTTGACCTCAGGCCGGTCACTGAAGGCGAGGACGAACTCGCCGCCACCGAGCGCCGGCTTCTCGTCCGCGGTCTTGCCGGGCAGGTAGAAGGCGAAGACGTCGCCGTCTTCGGCGACCTTGGTGCCCTCGGGCCAGTTGGCGGCGTAGAAGCTCGCCTGGCGGTGCATGAAGCAGTTGCCCTCGAGGATCGGCAGGCCGCCGTCCTGGAAGGTGGTGGTGGCGATGCTCTTGACGTCACCGAGGCCACCGTTGACGAACTGCGGGTTCTTGAGGATCGAGCCGACGCGCTCGAGGGCAGCCGTGGGGCCCTCGGAGTTGAAGGCGATCTTGTGCTGCACCCACTTGTCGTACTCCTCCGGACCGGACAGGCGGAGCATCATGTCCTCCATCCAGTCGGTGATGACCCAACCGGTGGCCTCACCGCTGGCAATGCCGGCGCACCAGGGCTTCTTGCCGGAGGAGGCGATCTTGGCGCTCAGGGCGTCGAGCTCGTCGAGCGTCTTGGGGATCTCGTAGCCGCCGTCGGCAAAGGCCTTCGGGGAGTACCAGACCAGCGACTTGAAGTTGGCTCCGAGCGGTGCGCCGTAGAACTTCCCGTCGATCGTCGAGTAGCCCTTCCAGTCCTTGGACCAGAACTTGTCGACGTTGTCGGAGACCTCTTTCGGCGCCTCCTTGGCCTTGCCGGTCGTGACCAGCTGGGCCAGCAGGCCCGGCTGCGGGACGTAGGCGATGTCCGGCGGGTTGCCGGCCTTGGCGCGCACCAGCACCTGGGTCTCGAAGGCCTTGTCGCCTTCGTACTTCACCGTCGCGCCGGTGCACTCCTCGAACGGCTTGTAGGAGTCGGTCTGGGGCGTGTCCTCGGGGGTGACGATGCTCGTGTAGACGCTGATCGTCTTGCCCTTGAGGTCGCCGTACTGGCTGTAGGCGGCGCATTCACCGGAGGCGCTGGGGCCGTCACCGGTGGCGCTGGGGGCTGAGCTCCCACCACAGGCGGCCAGGGTGACCAGGAGGGTGCTACCGAGTGCTGTGAGGTAGAGCGGCTTGCGAGGGCGTGATGCCATTTCGCGCCTTTCTGTCAGCAAATTCAGGCGCTTGCGTGGTTCGCAGCAACCCATCGGGTGGTGTCGCAGTCCTATCCGTTTCCTGGTCGTTGCGCAACCGGCGCAGGCAACCGTGACCGTTCCGTGAGAGCGTGCCCCTGTTCTGCTCTTCCACTCGGATCGTCCGGCACGTACCTGCCGGTGGAGGGATGGCTCATGGCCACCGTGACCTTTGACCAGGCGACCCGTCTGTACGACGGCTCGTCCCGCCCCGCTGTTGATGCCCTCGACCTGGAGATCGGCGACGGCGAGTTCCTCGTGCTGGTCGGACCCTCCGGGTGCGGCAAGTCCACCTCGCTGCGGATGCTCGCCGGGCTCGAGCCCGTCAACGCCGGGCACATCCGGATCGGTGACCGCGACGTCACCGATGTCGACCCGAGCCAGCGCGACATCGCGATGGTCTTCCAGACCTACGCGCTCTACCCGCACATGACCGTCGCCGAGAACATGGGCTTCGCCCTGAAGATCGCCGGCAGCCCCAAAGAGGAGATCCGCAGCCGCGTCACCGAGGCGGCCAAGATCCTCGACCTCACGGACTACCTCGACCGCAAGCCCAAGGCGCTGTCCGGCGGGCAGCGTCAGCGCGTCGCGATGGGCCGCGCGATCGTGCGCAACCCCCAGGTGTTCTGCATGGACGAGCCGTTGTCCAACCTCGACGCCAAGCTGCGGGTGGCGACCCGCACCCAGATCGCGTCCCTGCAGCGACGGCTCGCCGTCACCACCGTCTACGTGACGCACGACCAGGTCGAGGCCATGACGATGGGCGACCGGGTGGCCGTCCTGAAGGCTGGAGTCCTGCAGCAGGTCGCGGCGCCCCGCGAGATGTACGACCGACCGGCCAACATGTTCGTGGCCGGCTTCATCGGGTCGCCAGCGATGAACCTCATCACGCTGCCGGTCGATGGCGAGCAGGTGAGCTTCGGCAACTGGGCGATGCCGGTGCCCCGCGACGCCGTCAGCGAGCTCGGCGGTGGTGAGCTGACCGTCGGAGTGCGGCCCGAGAACCTCGACCTCGTCGGTGCCGGCGCGGGCATCCCGGTGACCGTCGAGGTGGTGGAAGAACTCGGGTCGGATGCCTTCCTGCACGGCAGCATCCAGGGCGCCGGCGCGGACGCCGACCACCCGTCGCTGGTCGTCGCCCGGGTCGACCCCAAGTCACCGCCGACCAAGGGCAGCACCGTGCACCTGGCGCCGCGCGAGAACCTGCACTACTTCGACACGGCCAGCGGAAACCGCGTCGGCGGCTGAGTCAGCGGATGCGTGCGGCGTACCAGTCGTACGACGCCTTTGGGGTGCGGTCCTGGGTCTGCGGGTCCACGCTCACCAACCCGAACGTCTGCCGGTAGCCCTCGGCCCACTCGAAGTTGTCGAGCAGGGACCAGGCGAAGTAGTCCAGGACCGGTGCCCCCTGGCTGCGCGCCGCCTCGACAGCAGCCAGATGGCCGTCGAGGTAGGCGATCCGGTCGGCGTCCTCGACCCGGCCAGCACTCCTCTTGTCGTCCGGGAAAGCCACGCCGTTCTCGGTGACGCGCAGCGCCAATCCCGGCAGTCGCTGCGCGGTGCTCAGCAGGATGTCGGTCATCCCGGTCGGGTCGACCTCCCAGCCCATGGTCGTCAGGGGCGGCCGTGCGGCGAAGGAGAACGGTGGCGCGTGCGGGTAGGCCCGCGGTGCCTGACCGGTGCCACCGCCACTCGAGGCGCGGGCCGGGGCGATGCGAAAGGGCGTGTAGTAGTTGACGCCGACCCAGTCGGCTGAGCCGTGGATGGCGGCCAGGTCGTCCGCGGCGACGACACCGTCGGGCGTCAGGGTGGGGGAGGCCGCAGTCAGGACGGCGGGGTAGTGGCCGTCGGCCAGGGCGTCGAGCCACAGCCGGTTCTGGATCGCGTCGACCACGTCTGCGGCACCGGCCGGCCCGTCCGGCTCCAGGCGGACCGGAGCGAGGTTGAGGACGATGCCGACCGAGGCAGCGGGCGACACCGACCGGATGGCCTGGCGTCCCAGGGCGTGTCCGAGCAGCAGGTGGTGCGCGGCCGCCAGCGCCGACTCGGGCTCGGTGCGTCCCGGCGCGTGGACGCCGGCGGCGTAGCCGAGAAACGCCGAGCACCACGGCTCATTCATCGTTGTCCAATCGCCAACCCGGTCACCCAGCCGCGCCGCCACGATGCCGGCGTAGTCGGCGAACCGCAGTGCCGTCTCCCGGGCCGGCCAGCCGCCCGCGTCCTCGAGTGTTTGGGGGAGGTCCCAGTGGTAGAGCGTCGGGAACGGCCGCACGTCCCGCGCCAGCAGACCGTCGACGAGCCGCTCGTAGTAGTCGAGCCCGCGCGGTTCCACCCGTCCGGTGCCGCCCGGCTGGATCCGCGGCCAGGCAAGGGAAAACCGGTAGGCCGTGACCCCGAGGTCGCCCAGCAGTCGCAGGTCGTCGTCGAGCCGGCGATAGGAGTCGCAGGCGACGGCGCCGTCCGTCCCGTCGACGATCGCTCCGGGTCGCGCGCACAGGGTGTCCCAGATGCTCGGGCCGCGACCATCGACATCGACCGCCCCCTCGATCTGGTACGACGAGGTGGCGACGCCGAAGCCGAGCGGGGCTGCCTGCACACCGGCGAGATCCATGGCGGCGAACCTAGGCTCGCGTGCGCCCGCTGGCTAGGTCAGCTCGTCGGGCGGGTCGTCAGGCGGGACGAGCAGGGCCTTCTCGTCGGGCTTGTGCCGGAGCACCGTCTCGACGTAGCTGGTGGCGGCCTCCGCCGTTCCCACATCGCGCCCGGCCTGCTCGGACAGGAACCAGCGGTGCTCGAGCACCTCGTGGAAGACCTCGGCCTGGTCGAGCTTTCCGTGCAGGTCGCGCGGCAGCGCGTCGACGACGGGCAGGAACACCTCCGTCAGCCAGCGATGGGCCAGGACCTGCTCAGGCGCCCGGGCGGCTGTGCGGTCACGGGAGTAGGCGTCGAGGTCGTTGAGCAACCGGCGGGCCTGGTTCTCCTCGACGTCGAGGCCGGTCAGACGCAGCAGCCGGCGGGCGTGGTGCCCGGCATCGACGACCTTGGGTTGGATGCGGACGTCATCCTCGTCGCCGCGGGAGACGTCGAGCTCGGCGACGTCGAAGCCGAGTTCGTTGAGCCGGCGTACGCGTGCCTCGACGCGGTGGCGCTCCCCCACGTGGAAGACCTCCGGTCCGGTGAGCGCCAGCCACAGGTCGGCGTAGCGGGCCGCGATCGTGTCGCCGATCTCGATCGGGTCCACCTCGGCGTCGAGCAGGTCGCCCGCCTGCAGATCCATCAGCTCGCCGATGATGTTGGTGCGGGCCATCGAGACGTCGTAGCACCGCTGCCCCTCTGACAGCACCGGGTGGTGCTCGGTCGTCTCCGCGTCCACGAGGTAGGCCGCGAAGGAGCCCGCGTCACGTCGGAACAGCGTGTTGCTCAGCGAGCAGTCGCCCCAGTAGAAGCCGGCGAGGTGCAGGCGCACGAGCAGGACGGCGAGCGCGTCGAGCAGGCGGGTGGCGGTGTCGGGCCGCAGGGTCCGGGAGAACAACGCGCGGTAGGGCAGCGAGAACTCCAGGTGCCGGGTGACAAGGGCGGGCTCGAGCGGTACCCCAGAGCGGCTCGCCCTGCCGTCGACGATCCCCACGGCCACGACGGACGGGACGCCACTGCGCTCGAGCCGGCGGAGCACGGCGTACTCCCGCCAGGCTGCGTGCGCGCCGATCTCCTTGACGGCGTAGACGGCGTCGCCGACGCCGACGAAGCGGACGACGTGCCGGGACAGGCCGCGGGGCAGCCCCACCAGCTGCTCGGTGGGCCAGTCGGCCAGGGGTTCGTGCCAGGGCAGGTCGACGAGCCCCTGTTCGTCCGGCGCCCCGGTCATCCGCAAGGCCATGGCGCAGTGTCCCACCGGCGCCCGGATCCCGGGCCGTGCCAAGGTTGCCCGGTGATCGCCGTGTGTGGTGAGTGCCTGGTCGACCTGCTGCCGGACGGTCCGGGTCGTTACCTTGCGCGCCCCGGTGGCAGCCCCGCCAACACGGCCGTCGCCGCTGCCCGGCTGGGGACGCCGACCCTGCTGCTGGCCCGGCTCTCCCGCGACGACCTGGGCCAGCTCCTGCGCCGGCACCTGCAGGACAACGAGGTCGACCTGAGCCGGGCGATCGCCACCGACGACCCCTCCGGCGTCGCGGTGGTGACGCGGGACAGCACCGGCAGTGCGTCGTACCGCTTCGCCCTGGACGGCGCCGCGGACTGGCAGTGGCGCGACGACGAGCTGCCCGAGCTGGTGCCCGAGGTTCTGGCCGTCCACGCCGGCTCGCTGGCCCTGATGATGGCGCCGGCGCTGGAGCGGCTGCTGGGGCGCGAACGGCCCAGGCGCACGATCAGCATCGACCCCAACCTGCGTCCGACCCTGCTGGGATCCCGGTCGGAGGCGGTCGAGCGGATGGAGCGCTGGCTGCGACTGGCTGATCTGGTCAAGGCGAGCACCGACGACCTCGAGCTGCTCTACCCGGGCAGTGATCCGGCGGACGTAGCGGCGCGCTGGGCGGCGGCAGGGCCGGCGATCGTCGTCGTCACCGCCGGCGCAGACGGCGTGCTGGCCATGGTCCAAGGCGAGCTCCTACGGCTGCCGGCGGCGCCGGTGCAGGTCGTGGACACGGTCGGCGCGGGCGACACGTTCTCCGGCGCGCTGCTGCACGCGCTCGCGACCAGCGGGGTCCTCGGGGGGCGCTTGGACGCCGTCGACGCCGACGTGGCCCGACGTGCTCTCGGCTATGCCGCACGTGCGGCGGCCATCACCTGCAGCCGCGTGGGCGCCGACCCGCCGTGGGCAGCCGAGCTGCTGGTCTAGCGGACGTCGAAGGAGGAGCCCGGTCCGGGGGTGACGGCGTTGGGGGAGTTGCTGTCGACGGACTCCGCGGGCATCGCGGCGTCGACCGCCAAGAAGATGATGAACCCGGACAGGACCATCGCGAGGATGCTCCACACGAACAGCGGCAGGTCGCTGCGGCCCCGGGTGGAGCTCGTCGCACTGGTCTTCACGGCGCTGGACATGACGCCAGGCTAACCGGTGCCCCCGGCTTCGGGGCAAGCCCCCCGGGGCGTGTCCGGCGTACGGCGTCCACGGGTTTGTCCGAGGCCGGACGTACGGTCCGCTCATGCGGCTGCTGCACACCTCCGACTGGCATCTGGGCCGCTCGCTGCACCGGGCTGACCTGCGCGATGCGCAGGCGCGGTTTCTCGACGGGCTCGTCGAGACCTGCCGCTCCGAGCGGGTCGACGCCGTGCTCGTCTCTGGTGACGTCTACGACCGGGCGGTGCCCTCGCTGGACGCGGTGCAGCTGTGCGAGGAGGGCCTCGTGCGGCTGCGCGAGACCGGTGCTCGGGTCGTCGTCATCAGCGGCAACCACGACTCGGCCCGGCGACTCGGGTTCGGCAGCCAGCTGGTGGACGCGGCGGGGGTGCACCTGCGCACGGACGTGGCCCGGTGCGCCGACCCGATCGTGCTGACCGATGAGCACGGCGACGTGGCGGTCTACGCCGTCCCCTACCTCGAGCCCGACGCCGTGCGCGACCGGCTGCCGGCGGTGCAGGGCGACGTCGCAGCGGCGCCTCCTGGGCAGGCCGAGGTGCTGACCCGGGCCATGGCTGCGGTGCAGCAGGACCGCACCCGTCGGGCCGCGCGATCGGTCGTGCTGGCCCATGCCTGGGTCGGGCACGGCCTGGGCTGCGACAGCGAGCGCGACATCGGCGGGGTGGGCGGGGTGCCCGCCGCGATCTTCGACGGCGTCACCTACACCGCCCTCGGTCACCTGCACGGCCCGCAGGTGCTGGCCGAGGGCCTTCGCTACAGCGGCTCGCCGCTGGCCTACTCCTTCTCCGAAGCCGCCCACCGCAAGGGCTCCTGGCTGGTGGAGCTCGGGCCGACCGGGATCGGCGCCGCCTTGCACGTGCCCTCGCCGTCCACCCGCCCGCTGGCCGCCCTGACCGGCAGCCTCGACGACCTCCTGACGTCGCCGAGCCACGACGCCGTTGTCGACTGCTACCTGCAGGTGACGCTCACCGACCGGGCGCGGCCCGAGGACGCGATGGCCCGGCTGAGCCGTCGCTTCCCGCACGTCCTGGTCCTCGCCTGGCAGCCCATGGATGGCAGCCAGGACCCCCGCAGCTATCGCGCGCGGGTCACCGGGCGCTCCGACCTGCAGGTCGCCACGTCCTTCGTCGAGCACGTACGCCGGACCCCGCCGACGCCGGGGGAGCAGGAGCTGTTCGAGCAGGCTCTCGCGGCGGGACGGACGGACGCGGCGTGAGACCGCACCGGCTGCGCGTGACGGCCTTCGGGCCGTTCGCCGGGTCGGTCGAGGTCGACCTCGACGCGCTCTCCGCGGCCGGCGTCTTCCTGCTGCAGGGCGAGACCGGGGCTGGCAAGACCACCCTGCTCGACGCGCTGGGCTTCGCGCTCTACGGCCGCGTCCCGGGTGAGCGGGCCAAGGCCAAGCGCCTGCGTTCGGATCATGCCGACCCCGCCGTCCGTACAGCGGTGGAGCTCGAGGTCACTCTGGCCGGTCGACGGCTGCGGATCACCCGGTCTCCGCAGCAGGACAAGCCCTCCGCCCGCGGTGGCACGACCAGCGTGCCGGCCAAGGTGGCTCTCAACGAGCAGGTGGGCGGCACCTGGCAGTCGGTGTCGACGCGGGTGGGTGAGGCCGACGCCGAGATCGCGACGCTGATGGGGATGTCGGCCGAGCAGTTCTTCCAGGTGGTGCTGCTTCCCCAGGGGGAGTTCGCCACCTTCCTGCGCGCTGATGCCGCCCGACGCGGTGAGCTGCTGGCGCGGCTGTTCGGCACCGACCGGTTTCGGGCGGTCGAAGACCACCTCGCGCTGCTGCGCCGCGCCGCGGCCGCAGCCGCCCTGCAGGCCGAGCAGGACGCGCGGGTCGTCGCTGCCCGGTTGACCCAGGCCGCGGGCCTCGACGGCGCGGCGCCGACCGTCGCAGGTGAGTCCAGCGAGGCCGACGACGTCATGGACCGCGCGTTCGTGGCCTCCGTCACCGCGCAGGTGCGGGCCCGAGCGGTGCGCAGCGCCACTCGCGTGCGCACCGCGCAGGAGGACGCCACCCGCGCCCGGGGTGAAGCCCACGAGGCCGACCGGCTGGCGGCGGCGCAACAGCGTCGAGCCGCCCTCGCGGCGCGGCAGACCGCTCTGGCTGCGCAGCAGGAGGAGCACGCGCGCCGGGCGCGCGAGTGCTCAACTGCCGAGCGTGCTGCGGTGGTCCAGCCGTGGCTGACCGAGCTAGCCGCTCGCCAGGATGTCGCGGAGCAGGCGCAGCAGCGCTGGCAGGCCG
>JANPHZ010000065.1:0-7149 GCA_031424715.1 Frankiaceae bacterium | reverse complement strand
CTTCGTCGCGCTGGGCGACTACAACGAGCCGGTCGGTCCGTCGTACTGGGAGCGCAAGCCCCACTACAAGGAGCCCACGTACGAGAACGGTCTGGAGTCCTGATGGCCAAGAAGACGAACCCCGCCGAGGGCGTCGCGGTCTGGGTCGACGACCGGCTCGGCCCCTCGAACTTCCTCAAGCGCAGCCTGAACAAGGTCTTCCCGGACCACTGGTCGTTCATGCTGGGCGAGATCGCGCTCTACTCGTTCATCATCCTGCTGCTCACCGGGACCTACCTCACGCTGTTCTTCGACGCCTCCATGAAGGAGGTGCTCTACGACGGCAGCTACGTCCCGCTCAAGGGCATCAAGATGTCCGAGGCCTACGCCTCGACGCTGCACATCTCGTTCGACGTCCGTGGCGGCCTGCTGATGCGGCAGATCCACCACTGGGCCGCGCTGCTGTTCCTGGCCGCGATCGTGGTGCACCTCATGCGGGTGTTCTTCACGGGTGCCTTCCGCAAGCCGCGGGAGATCAACTGGGTGATCGGCACCGGCCTGCTGGTCACCGGCATCCTCGAGGGCTTCGCCGGCTACTCCCTGCCGGATGACCTGCTCTCCGGCACCGGCCTGCGCATCGCCTATGGGATCACCGAGTCCGTGCCGGTCGTCGGAACCTGGGCGGCCTTCCTGCTCTTCGGCGGTGAGTTCCCCGGCACCGTCATCGTCGGCCGCTTGTACGCCGTACACATCCTGCTCATCCCCGGCGTGATCCTGGGCCTGATCACGTTCCACATGATGATGATCTGGTACCAGAAGCACACCCAGTTCCCTGGCCCGGGCCGGACCGAGCACAACGTCGTCGGCAGCCGGCTCTTCCCGGTCTACGCCGCCAAGGCCGGCGGCTTCTTCTTCCTGGTCTTCGCCGTCCTGGTCCTGCTCGGCGGGCTCGCGCAGATCAACCCGATCTGGATGTTCGGCCCCTACGACCCGTCGCAGGTGACCGCCGGCTCCCAGCCCGACTGGTACATGGGCTTCCTCGACGGGTCCACCCGGTTGATGCCCAACTGGGAGCTCGACGTCTTCAACCACACCCTGTCGCTGAACGTCATGCTGCCCACCGTCGTCCTCCCGGGCATCCTGTTCACGGCCATGGGGCTCTACCCGTGGATCGAAGCGTGGGTGACCAAGGACAAGGCGTCGCACAACCTGCTGGACCGTCCGCGCGACCGGCCGGTCCGCACCGCCATCGGCGCCGCCTCCATCAGCTTCTACATCGTGCTGATGATCGCGGGCGGCAACGACATCCTCGCCTCGATCTTCTCGCTCAGCGTCCAGACCATCACCTACACGCTGCGGGTGGGGATCTTCGTGATCCCGCCGCTGGTCTACGTCATCACCCGGCGGATCTGCCTCAGCCTGCAGCGCAGCGACGCCGAGCTCGTCCACCACGGCATCGAGTCGGGCACCATCCGCCGCCTGCCGTCCGGGGAGTTCGTCGAGGACACCGTGGCGCTGCCGGCCGTCTACCAGATGACGATCGCCGGCGGCGACCACCCGCATCAGGCCCTCGAGGGTGCGGCGCACGGCAGCGACAACGGGCATGTCGACCAGGGCGCCGTCGAGCCGCTGCGGCCACGCGGTTTCTTCCGCAACAAGGACCTCCCGCGCAAGGAGCCGGTGCGCCGCGAGGTCACCGCCGCTGAGCTGGAGAGCGCCAAGAAGTAGCGTCCGAGGTTCCACTAGGTTTCTTGTCATGCGGATCCTGGTGTTGGGCGGTACGTCGTTCGTCGGTCGGGCCATCGTGGAGGACGCGCTGGCGCGCGGTCATGAGGTCACTCTGTTCAGCCGGGGCAAGACCGGGGCTGTGCTGTTCCCCGAGGTCGAGCGACGCGTCGGAGACCGCGAGAGTGGTGACTACAGCGCACTCGAGGGTGGCTCGTGGGACGCCACCGTCGATGTCAGCGGCTACATCCCGCGGCACGTCGAACAGGCCGCCCAGGCGCTCGGCGACGGCGCTGGGCGCTACCTGTTCATCAGCACCGGGTCGGTCTACGACAAGGACGCCGCCGGCGAGCAGATGACCGAGCAGACCCCCCGACTGGCCCCGGAGCGCGGCACTGAGGAGATCACCGGGGCGACGTACGGGCCCCTCAAGGTCGCGTGCGAGGACGACGTCCTGTCGACGTACGGCGACAGAGCGACGATCGTTCGACCGGGCATCGTGGCCGGGCCCTATGACCCGACCGACCGCTTCACCTACTGGGTGCGCCGGGCTTCACGTGGTGGCGTCGTCGCGCTGCCCGGACGGCTCGACCAGCCGGTGCAGGTGGTGGACTCGCGCGACCTCGCGCGCCTGTGCGTGCAGCTGCTCGAGGACGACAGGGGTGGCATCTACAACGCCGTCGGGCCGGGACAGCCGACGACGATGGGCGAGCTCATCCAGGCCTGCGCCGCAGGGGCCGGCACCACCGTCGAGGTCGTTCCGGTGGACCCGGATGCTGCCACTCTGCCCCTGCTCCTGCCGCCTGACTACGAGGTGATGTTCCTGCGAGCACGGGACGCCGCCGACGCGGCCGGGATGACTGCGACGCCGCTGGAGCAGACCGCGCGCGACACCCTGGCCTGGGACCGTGAGCGGGGCTTGCCGGACCTGCCGCAGGACCTCTCCCCCGAGCGCGAAGCCGAGCTCATCGCCACCGCCCGCCACTAGACCCACGCCCCACCCAGCAACCCACGGCGCTTCGCTCAGCGTGACCGGGCGGCGATGGCCAGCAGTGATGCGACGACCCGATCGACGTCAGCCTCGTCGGTCGCCCAGTCCGACACCGAAATGCGCATCAGCCGCTCACCGCGATAGGTGGTGCCGCTGAAGAAGGCGGTCCCCTCGGCTCGGATCCCGGCCATCACCTTCTCGGCTAATCCGCCGTTGTCGCCGTCCGAGGCGAGCCAGCGCACGAGCACCTGGTTCGACACCACGTCGTTGACGATCGCCGCTTGGCCGCTGGCGGCCAGCTGGTCGGCGAACCGCTGGGCCAAGCTCACCGTGCGCTCCACCAGGTCGACGATCCCCTGGCGCCCCAGCGCGCGCACCGTCGCGTAGACGCCCACGCCGCGCGCCCGTCGAGAGAACTCGGGGTTCCAGTCCATCGCGTCGCGGGCACCGGTCCCTTGCTCCAGATAGCTGGCTTGGACACTCATCGCAGCGCGGTGGGCGGCAGGATGCCGACAGATCGCGACTCCGCAGTCGTAGGCGACGTTCAGCAGCTTGTGCGCGTCCGTCGACCAGGAGTCGAGCCGTTGCACGCCCGACGTGTGCGCAGCCATTGACGGCGCGGCGGCGGCGAGCAGCATGACCGCACCGTCCACATGCGTCCAGGTCGGGTTGCCGGCCGCGCGGTGTCCGTCTGCCAGGTCGGCCACCGCGTGGAAGTCATCGAAGGCGCCGGTGTTCACGTTGCCGCACTCCACCGCCAGGATCGTCGGCCCGGAGATCAACGCCAGGGCGGCCGCCAGCGCCTCCGGCACGACGCGGTCCTGGTCATCGCAGTCCACGAGCACGGCTGACTCGTCGCCGAGTCCGAGGAAGCGCAAGGCCCGGGGCACCGTGGAGTGCACGCCCCGCTTGAGCACCACGGTCAGTGCAGGAGCGCCTGCCAGCCCCTTCGCCTCGACGTTCCAGCCGGCCTGCCGGAGCACCTCGTCGCGCGCGGCAGCCAAGCAGGTGAAGGTCGCCATCTGGCCGCCGGTGACGAATCCGACGGAGGCGTCGGCGGGCAGATCGAGCAGGTCGAGGAGCCACTCCGCCGCGAGCTCTTCGGCCACCGCGACCCCGGGGGTGGGCGGAAAGAGTCCGGCGTTCTGATCCCACGTCGACACCAAGAGCTCGGCTCCCCAGGCAGCCGGGTGCAGGCCGCCGATGATGAAGCCGTAGAACCGCCCGCTCGCATGAGCGGTGACGTACGGCGACAGGTCCCGGATCAGGTCCGCGATGACCACAGCAGGGTCGAGTCCCACCCTCGGAAGACCGTGGTCGAGGGCGGCTCGGACGACAGCATGGTCTGCGTCAGGCGGATAGACCGCTCGGTCTGGCAGCGAGTCGAGATAGTCGAGCGCAGCCGGTACGACGAGATTCGACACCGCCCGCCAGTCCGACGGGCGCACGGCGCTACTACTCGCCGAGGAACTTGCGGGAGCTGGTGGGCGCCTCGCCCATGGCCTCGAGCGTGCCGAGGGTGTAGCCCTGGGTGCGGTTGATGCCGAGGTAGTACTCGAACAGGAAGCCCACGGCGGCCACGCAGATCGCCATGAAGCCGATCGCGAGCATGAACGGCCCGAAGACCAGGCCCGCGCCCACGAGGGAGAAAGCTCCGGCCAGGGCGATCGGCCACCACGAGTGCGGCGGGAAGAAGCCGATCTCACCGGCGCCCTCGGAAATCTCGGCGTCCGGCCGGTCCTCGGGGCGGGCTTCCATCCGGTTGGCCGTGAACATCAGGTAGAAGCCGATGATGAACGTCAGGCCGCCGGTCAGACCGAGCGCCGTCGTCCCCGTGGGGTCGTGCGACAGCAGCCAGTAGACGGCGGTGATGACGAAGAAGAACGCCGTCAGCAGCGAGAAGAGCAGGCCCTCGACCTTCATGGCTTACCTCGTCTCCGGGCTGGCATGGAACTCCTGCCGCCCTGCCGTTTGTGGGTAGTGCAGGTCGAAGGCCGGCCGCTCCGAGCGGATCCGCGGGATCGTCACGAAGTTGTGCCGCGGCGGCGGGCAGGACGTCGCCCACTCGAGCGAGTTGCCAAAGCCCCACGGGTCGTCGCCCACGGCCTTCTCGCCGTGCCGGAAGGAGTGCCACAGGTTGTAGAGGAACGGCAGCGTCGAGGCGCCCAGGACGAACGCGCCGATCGAGGAGATTGAGTTGAGCGTGGTGAAGCCGTCCTTCGCTCCGTAGTCGGCGTAGCGCCGCGGCATGCCCTCGTTGCCCAGCCAGTGCTGCACGAGGAAAGTCAGGTGGAAGCCCAGGAACAGCGTCCAGAAGTGCACCTTGCCGAGGCGGTCGTCCATCATCCGACCGGTGATCTTGGGGAACCAGTAGTAGACGCCGCCGAAGAAGGCGAACACCACGGTGCCGAAGAGCACGTAGTGGAAGTGGGCGACCACGAAGTAGGTGTCGGTGACGTGGAAGTCGATCGGCGGGCTGGCCAGCAGCACGCCGGTGAGACCTCCGAGCAGGAAGGTCACGAGGAAGCCGACCGAGAACAGCATCGGGGTTTCGAACGTGAGCTGCCCTCGCCACATGGTGCCGATCCAGTTGAAGAACTTGACCCCGGTCGGTACGGCGATGAGGAACGACATGAACGCGAAGAAGGGCAGCAGCACTGCACCGGTGGCGAACATGTGGTGCGCCCACACGGTCATCGACAGCGCACCGATGCCGATCGTGGCGAAGACCAGGCCCTTGTAGCCGAACACCGGCTTGCGGCTGAACACCGGGATGATCTCGGTGACGATGCCGAAGAAGGGCAGCGCCACGATGTAGACCTCGGGGTGGCCGAAGAACCAGAACAGGTGCTGGTAGAGGATCGCGCCGCCGTTGGACGGGTCGTAGATGTGCGCGCCGAGGTGACGGTCGGCCATCAGCGCGAGCCACGCGGCCGCGAGGACCGGGAAGGCCATCAGCGCGAGGATCGAGGTGACCAGCATGTTCCAGGTGAAGATCGGCATCCGGAACATCGTCATGCCGGGTGCGCGCAGCGTGATGATCGTGGTGACGAAGTTGACGCCACCGAGGATCGTGCCGAGACCGGCCGTGATGAGGCCGACGATCCACATGTCCGAGCCGACGCTCGGCGAGTGGATGATGTCGTTGAGCGGCGCGTAGGCGAACCAGCCGAAGTCGGCCGCACCGTCAGGCGTCAGGAAACCCGCCATGACGAACAGGCCGCCGAACAGGTAGAGCCAGTAGGAGAAGGCGTTCAGGCGCGGGAACGACATGTCCGGCGCGCCGATCTGCAGCGGCATGATGTAGTTCGTGAAGCCGTAGGCCGCGGCGGGCGCGAACAGGAACATCATGATCGAGCCGTGCATGGTGAAGAGCTGGTTGTACTGCTCGTTGGACAGGAACTGCAGCCCCGGCCGGGCCAGTTCGGCGCGCATGAGCATCGCCATGAAGCCGGCCGCCAGGAAGAAGCCAAAGGACGTGCACAGGTAGAGCAGGCCGATCGTCTTGTGGTCGGTCGTGGTGAGGACCTTGACGATCTTGGCGCCGGCCGACTGGCGCGGACGAGGCGGCGTGACCGGTACGACGACCGGATCGCTCAGCAGCGTCACTTGGTGCTCTCCTCGACTCGGGCGGGCGTGCCGGGGGCCAGCTGGTAGCCGTCCCCGGTGGGCAGGGCGGCACCGCCGCCCTCCCCGATCAGGTTGTCGGGGTTGGCCTTGAGCCCGGCGATGTAGGCGTCGTACTCCGCCGGCTCGACGGTGCGGACCGAGAAGTTCATCCGGTCGTGCTTCTCACCACAGAACTCCGCGCAGCGACCCACGAAGGTACCCGTCTTGCGGATCGTCACCTCGAAGCTGTTGGCCCGCCCCGGGACGACGTCGCGTTTGAACAAGAACGAGGGGACGAACCACGAGTGGATGACGTCCGGGGAGGTCTCGATGAAGCGGATGCGCTGGTTGATCGGCAGCACCATCTGGGCGGGCTGCTGCGGCGAGCCCGTCACCCGCACGCCCTCGTCGGCGTAGTTGAACTGCCAGTTCCACTGGAACCCGACGATGTTGATGACGACGTCCGGGTCCTTCTCGACCTTGTTGACGTAGTTCTCGTCGACCGCGGTGTAGAAGAACAGCACCGCGATGATGACGAACGGCACGACGGTGTAGAGCACTTCGATCGGCAGGTTGTAACGCACCTGACGGGGCAGTTCGTCGCTGTTCTTTCGGTAGCGCAGGACGGCGTAGAAGATCAGCCCCCACACGAAGATCCCGACCACGGTGGCGGCCGCCACCGAACCGATCCAGAGGTTCTGGATGCGCTCGGCCTGGTCGGTGATCGGCTCCGGGAAGCCCAGGTTGAACACGCTGTCCAGGGACTCCTGTGCGCTGCAGCCGCTCGCGAACAGCACTGCGGCAGCCGCGAGGGACAGCCGCCGTGCGGTGCGCCGGGTGCTGCG
>JANPHZ010000064.1:0-1897 GCA_031424715.1 Frankiaceae bacterium | reverse complement strand
GCGAGCACCGAGCGGTCCAGCTCCTCGGGCTCCTCAGGTAGCCACGGGGTGAGTAGTGCCCGGTGCAGCGCCAGGCCCGGGGCGGCCACCCCCTGGGGCGCCTGCGCGAGCACCCGCTCGACGGCGGACAGCGTGTAGCCGTCAGCGAGCATCTCGCGCACCAGCGTCAGCCGGGCCAGGTGCTCGGCGCCGTACAGCCCCGTGCGCCCCCTCAGCACCGGCGGCGGCAGCAGGCCGCGGGAGGCGTAGGACCGCACGGTGCGCACCGTCACGCCCACCCGGGCGGCCAGCTCGTCGACCGTCATGGCGGCGGCCGACCCGACCGTGTCCGACGTCACCCGCCCCCCCCCCGTGTCCGATAAGAAATAACAGATGTTTAAAAGAAAAAGTGACGTACGGCGACAGCAGCGAGAGGACCCCACCATGCTGGCTCACGGACTCCTGAGCACGGTCGAAGACCGCCCCGCCGGCGGCGCCGAGCTGATCCAGATCGTGCAGGCCAGCCTGGTCTTCGGCGTCCTGCTCGGCGGACTCGCGTGGTACGTCGCCCGCCAGCGCCGCCACCCCGAGCGGTCCCGCCGGCTGGTGTCCGCCCGGATGGCGCGCATCGCCGACTTCCCGCTCTGGGGAGCGCTGCCCCTGCAGCTGCTCCGGCTCGCACTGCTCGTCGCGCTGTTCGGCATGTACTGGGACATCAGCCTGCACATCGACCGCGGCCGCGACGCCGGCCCGCTCGCCAACCCGGCGCACTGGTTCATCCTGTTCGGCCTGGCCGGCGTCTTCGCTGCTGGCGCGATCTCGATGGCGCTCTCCCGCGACAACCTGCCGGCGGGCACGCTGCGCCTCACCCGCACCTGGCGCGTCCCCGTCGGCGCCGGCCTGCTCCTCGGCTGCGGCACGTTCGCGCTGCTCGGCTTTCCGCTCGACGACGTCTGGCACCACCTGTTCGGCCAGGACGTCACGCTGTTCGGCCCGACCCACCTGATGCTCATCGGGGGCGCGAGCCTGTCGACGTACGGCGGATGGGTCCTGATGATGGAGGGCATCCAGGTCACCCGGTCCCGCACCGGCTGGGTGAAGTTTGGTGAGTACGCCGTCGCGGGCGGCTTCCTCGTCGGGCTCAGCACCTTCCAGGCCGAGTTCGACTTCGGGGTGCCGCAGTTCCGCTTCGTGCTCGAGCCGGTGATGGTCATGGCCGCAGCGGCGATCGCCCTCACGACGGCGCGCGTCCGGCTCGGCCGAGGCGGCGCCCTCGCGGCCGTCGCGTCCTACCTCGTCCTGCGCGGGCTCATCACCTTCCTCGTCGCCGTACCGCTGGGCCAGTCGGTGCCGCACTTCCCGCTCTACCTCGCCGAGGCGCTGCTGATCGAGGTCGTCGCGATCGCGGTGGGAACGCGGAAGGTGGCTCGCTTCGGGCTGCTCGCCGGCGCCGCTGTCGGGACCGTCGGCCTCGCGGCCGAGTGGGGCTGGTCGCAGGTCTGGTCGGCGCTGCCCTGGTCGGCCGCTCTGCTGCCCGAGGCGCTCCTGCTCGGGGGGGTCACCGCCGTGGGCGGAGGCCTCGTCGGTGCCTGGCTCGGTGCGCGCCTCAACCAGACCGCGGGGATCCCGGTCGACGGCGAGGAGCGCTCGCTGCGCTGGCTCGCCCCGGTCGGTCTGCTCGCCGTCCTCACCTGCGTCGGCGTCGCCCTGCCCATCACCACCGGCCCGCCCGTCCAGGCCCGGGTCACCCTCACCGAGGTCGGCGCCGCCCCCGAGCGCACCGTGCTGGCCACGGTCACCCTGCTGCCGGCCAACGCCGCGGACGACGCGGCGTGGTTCACCGCCACGTCCTGGCAGGGCGGCGGGCTCGTCGTCGACCGGCTCCAGCAGGTCTCGCCCGGCACGTGGCGCCGCACCC
>JANPHZ010000063.1:0-4768 GCA_031424715.1 Frankiaceae bacterium | reverse complement strand
TGCGCAGGCTCAGCACCTCCCCCTGCACCTGCAACGGCATCAGGCCCGTCCCGCCTTCAGCGTCGCGTGGTGCTCCTGCAAGGAGCGCACGCCGATGTCGCCGCGGACCAGTGCCTCGATGCCCTGCACGCAGGCCGCGGCGCCCTGGATGGTCGTGATGCACGGGACGCCGGCCGTCACGGCTGCCGTGCGGATCTCATACCCGTCGACGCGACTACCCACCCCGAAGGGCGTGTTGAAGATGAGGTCGATCTCGCCCCGCAGCACCATGGGGACGACGTCGTCGCCGCGGCCCTCGGAGTGCTTGCCCAGCACCGTCACCTGCACGCCGTTGCGGCGCAGGACGTCGCCCGTGCCCTCGGTCGCGAGGATCTCGAAGCCCAGGTCGGCCAGCCGCTTCACCGGGAAGAGCATCGCCCGCTTGTCCCGGTTGGCGACCGAGACGAAGACCTTGCCCTTGGTGGGCAGCGAGCCGTAGGCAGCGGACTGCGACTTGGCGAAGGCCGTGCCGAACACCTTGTCGATGCCCATGACCTCGCCCGTCGACTTCATCTCCGGCCCGAGGACCGTGTCGACGCCGCGGAAGCGGCCGAACGGCAGGACCGCCTCCTTGACCGAGATCGGGGCGTCGTACGGCAGGGTCCCGCCGTCGCCCTCCTTGGGCAGCAGGCCCTCGGCGCGCAGATCGGCGATCGTCGCGCCGAGCATCACGCGCGCGGCCGCCTTGGCGACCGGCACTGCGGTGGCCTTGCTGACGAACGGCACGGTGCGACTGGCCCGCGGGTTCGCCTCGAGGACGTAGAGCACGTCGTCTTTGAGCGCGTACTGCACGTTGAGCAGGCCCCGCACGCCGACGCCCTCGGCGATCGCGTGCGTGCTGACCCGGATCCGCTCGAGGTCGGCCTTGCCGAGGGTGATGGGCGGCAGGGCGCAGGCCGAGTCGCCGCTGTGGATGCCGGCCTCCTCGATGTGCTCCATCACGCCGGCGAGGTAGAGGTCGGTGCCGTCGTAGACCGCGTCGACGTCGATCTCGATGGCGTCCTCGAGGAACCGGTCGACCAGCACCGGGTGCTCGGGGCTGATGGCCGTGGCGCGGTCGATGTAGCCGGTGAGCATGTCGTCGTCGTAGACGATCTCCATGCCCCGTCCACCCAGGACGTACGACGGCCGGACGAGCACCGGGTAGCCCACGGCGTCGGCGATCGTCTTGGCCTCGTCGAAGGAGGTCGCCATGCCGTGCTTGGGCGCGGGCAGGCCGGCCTTGGCGAGCACCTCACCGAACGCGCCACGCTCCTCGGCCAGGTGGATGGCCTCGGGGGTGGTGCCGACGATCGGCACGCAGTCCTTGAGCTCCTGCGCCAGCCGCAGCGGGGTCTGACCGCCGAGCTGGACGATGACACCGACGAGGCGACCGCCACCGGCGTCCGCCGAGGCCTGCTCGGCAGCGACGACCTCCAGCACGTCCTCGACGGTGAGCGGCTCGAAGTAGAGCCGGTCGCTGGTGTCGTAGTCGGTGCTGACCGTCTCGGGGTTGCAGTTGACCATCACGGTCTCGAAGCCGGCCTCGGACAGCGCGAACGACGCGTGCACGCAGGCGTAGTCGAACTCGATGCCCTGCCCGATCCGGTTGGGCCCGCTGCCCAGGATGAGGACCTTGTCGCGGCTGCTCGGTGCGACCTCGCTCTCCTCGTCGTAGGAGCTGTAGTGGTAAGGCGTCTCGGCGGCGAACTCCGCCGCGCAGGTGTCGACGGTCTTGTAGACCGGGCGCACCCCGAGCCCGTGCCGCAGGTCGCGGACCTGCCGCTCGGTGATCCCCCGCACACAGGCGATCTGCAGGTCGCTGCAGCCCATCCGTTTCGCGGTGCGCAGCGTGGCGGCGTCGAGCTCGGGCGCTGCCTCGAGCTCGGCGCGCAGCTCGACCAGGCTGAGCAGCTGATCGATGAACCAGGGGTCGATCTTCGTCGCCTCGAAGACCTGCTCGGGCGTGGCACCGAGCCGCAGCGCCCGTTCAACCGTGTGCAGGCGTCCGTCGTGCGGGACCCGGGCGAGGTCGAGCGCGTCCTGGGCCGTACCGGCTGGGTCGGGCTGGGTCCAGAAGCCACCGGGGGTCTGCTCCAGCGAGCGCATCGCCTTCTGCAGCGCCTCGACGAAGGAGCGGCCGATCGCCATCGACTCCCCGACCGACTTCATCGTGGTGGTCAGCTCCGGGTCGGCGCCGGGGAACTTCTCGAAGGCGAACCGCGGCACCTTGACCACGACGTAGTCCAGCGCCGGCTCGAAGGACGCCGGGGTCTCGCGGGTGATGTCGTTGGGGATCTCGTCGAGGGTGTAGCCGATCGCGAGCTTGGCGGCGATCTTGGCGATCGGGAAGCCGGTCGCCTTGGAGGCCAAAGCGCTGGAGCGCGAGACCCGCGGGTTCATCTCGATGACGATGATCCGGCCGTCGTCGGGGTTGACCGCGAACTGGATGTTGCAGCCTCCGGTGTCGACGCCGACCGCGCGGATGACGTCGATCGAGATGTCGCGCAGCTTCTGGTACTCGCGGTCGGTCAGCGTCATGGACGGCGCGACGGTGATGCTGTCGCCGGTGTGCACGCCGAGCGGGTCGAGGTTCTCGATCGAGCAGATAACGACGACGTTGTCCTTGGTGTCGCGCATCAGCTCGAGCTCGTACTCCTTCCAGCCCAGGATCGACTCCTCGAGCAGGACCTCGGTCGTCACGCTGGCCTGCAGCCCGCCGCCACCGATGCGCCGCAGGTCGGCCTCGTTGTAGGCCATGCCGCCGCCGGCGCCGCCCATCGTGAACGACGGGCGCACGACGACCGGGTAGCCGAGGTCCTCCACCGCGACGAGCAGCTCGTCCATGCTGTTGCAGACCGCGGACCGCGCGCTCTCCGCGCCGATCGTGGCGACGACGTCCTTGAACAGCTGGCGGTCCTCACCCTTGCGGATCGCATCGACGTCGGCGCCGATGAGCTCCACGCCGTACTGCTCGAGGACTCCCGCGTCGTGCAGGGCCATGGCCGCGTTGAGCGCCGTCTGCCCGCCCAGAGTGGCGAGCAGCGCGTCGGGCCGCTCCTTCTCGATCACCTTGGTGACGTACTCAGGGGTGATCGGTTCGATGTAGGTGGCATCGGCGAACTCGGGGTCAGTCATGATCGTGGCCGGGTTGGAGTTGATGAGCGTGACCCGCAGCCCCTCGGCGCGCAGCACCCGGCAGGCCTGCGTGCCGGAGTAGTCGAACTCGGCCGCCTGCCCGATGAGGATCGGCCCCGAACCGATCACCAGGATGTGCTTGAGGTCCTCGCGCTTAGGCACGCTTGCTCTCCATCAGGTCGCAGAACCGGTCGAACAGGTAGCCGGCGTCGTGCGGGCCGGCCGCCGCCTCCGGGTGGTACTGCACGGAGAAGGCGACGAGCGCCCCGTCCTTGTGCAGCTCGAGCCCCTCGACCACGTCGTCGTTGAGGCAGACGTGACTGACGGTCGCCTCGCCGTACGGCGTGGTGGTACTCGCGTGGAGCGGCGCGTCGACGGCGAACCCGTGGTTGTGGGCGGTGACCTCGACCTTGCCGGTCGTGCGGTCCATCACCGGCTGGTTGATGCCTCGGTGCCCGTAGCGCAGCTTGTAGGTGCCGAAGCCCAGTGCCCTACCGAACAGCTGGTTGCCGAAGCAGATCCCGAAGTAGGGCAGGCCCTGCGCGAGCAGGTCCTGCAGCACGGCCACGTCGTACGTCGCCGGGTCGCCCGGTCCGTTGCTGAAGAACAGCCCGTCGGCACCGACGGCGCGGATGTCGTCAGCACTGGCCGAGGCCGGCAGCACGTGCACCTCGATGCCCCGCTCAGCCATCATCCGCGGGGTGTTGGCCTTGATCCCGAGGTCGACGGCGACGACGGTGAAGCGCTTGGTCCCCACCGCTGGGACGACGTAGGCCTGCGTGGTGGACACCTCCCCGCACAGGTCTGCCCCGGTCATCTGCGGGCTGGCCAGGACCTTCTCGGTCAGGCCCTCGGGGATGGTGCCGCTGAAGATGCCGCAGCGCATGGCGCCGCGTTCGCGCAGGTGACGGGTCAACGCGCGGGTGTCGATCCCGCTGATGCCGACGACGCCCTGCTCGCGCAGCCGGTCCTCCAGCGAGGCGGTGCTGCGCCAGTTCGACGCGACCCGGCTGGGCTCGCGCACGACGTAGCCGCTGACCCAGATCCGGGCGGACTCCTGGTCCTCGTCGTTCATGCCGGTGTTGCCGATCTGCGGCGCGGTCATCACCACCACCTGACGGTGGTACGACGGGTCGGTGAGGGTCTCCTGGTAGCCCGTCATGCCGGTGGTGAAGACGGCCTCCCCGAAGGTCTCCCCGACGGCGCCGAAGGCGTGGCCGGTGAAGGTGCGGCCGTCCTCGAGGACGAGCACTGCTGGCGTCATGCGGACTCCACGGGTTCGGGCAGCTGGGCCGCGATCGCGGCGGCGAGGCGGGCGTGCTGGGTGTGGTCGTCCGCGCGGAAGGCCGACGTCAGCTCGGCACCGCCCAGCCGCCAGGTGATCAGCAGCAGGCCGTCCGGTCCCATGACCTTGCCGGCCAGCGCTGACCCCGGCGCAGCCGCCACCACGTCGGCGTAGGGAAGCAGGATCTCGTCGGCGCCTTCGCGTGCGAGGTGCACCCCGTCGTCGCCCGGCCACAGGTCCGCGACGGCACGGTCAGAGAGCCGGTGCACGGCGACCCGGTCCATCCAGCGACCGGCGAACGTCGTCCCGACGAACAGCCCCGCGACC
>JANPHZ010000062.1:0-2593 GCA_031424715.1 Frankiaceae bacterium | reverse complement strand
GTGGCCTCGTCGGCCTCCTCGGCCGCCATCTCGAACAGCACGGCGAGGTCGTCCAGGCGCCGGCGCAGGTTCTCGACCCGCTCGATGTCGCTCTTGACGGTGGACAGTCGGGTGGTGACCGCCTGGGCCTTCGCGGTGTCGTCCCACAGCCCGGGGTCGCCGGCCTGCTCCTCGAGGTCACCGAGCTCGATCCGCAGCTGGGGTACGTCGAGGACCTTCACAATGCTGGTCAGCGTCGCGTCGAGGGCGGCAAGGTCAGCCGGGACGTCGGTACTGCGCTCCACGGCCACGAGAGACCAGCCTAGTCAGGGCGCCACCGAGCACGCAGGTCACTCCCCTGGCGGCGGACCACGTCGAACACCGGACCGCCGGAGCGCAGGACGTAGAGGCCGGCGAACAGGAAGCAGGCCGACCCCGACATTTCGAGGAACTCCTCCGACACCATCCACCAGGCGTAGTGGGGAGCCTCCAGGCGGGTGTCGCCGTAGAACAGGACGCTGTGGCCGACCAGCTCCAGGACCTGCGAGACGAACCAGAACAGTCCCCCTACCGTGATGAGGACCTGAGCGGGCCGCCAGCTGCGCCAGTCCCGCAGCACGCCGAGATAGCCGAGGGCGCCGAGAACCACGAGCGGAGACAGCCACGTGTTGGAGTTGACGCCCGTCGCCGTCTCGAGGCGCTCATGGAAGGAGAACACCTCGTCCAACGCGACATAGACAAAGGCCGGGGCCAGGAAGAGGACCAGGCGACCCGCCTTGCGCTGAAGCCACACCAGCAGGATGGCCAGCCCGGCGAACGCATCCAGCAACGCGCTGAACGCGGCCGACACAGTGCCTTCCTGGTCGAGATCGAAGCGACGCAGGCCGGCGGGGTGGATCCGCTCGGCGATGCCGACGGCGACGAGGAGGACGATCGCCACGGCAACCGCGCCGGCTCCGCGCCTCAGACCGCCGGCCTCGACGACACCCTGCCGCTGGCTGCGCACGGCAGGTCGTCCCACCCCCACGCCGCGCCACCTCCGTCCGAGACCTCTTGCCGAGGCTATCGGCGGCCTAGGGTCAGGACATGAGCCAGGCGCCGGTCTGCGGCACGGTCGACGAGCGGTTCGCGGTCGTGCGCGAGGTCTTCGCGCAGTGCCTGGCCGAGGCCGAGCTCGGCGCGTCCGTGTCGGCGTACGTCGACGGGGAGCAGGTCATCGACCTGTGGGGTGGTTGGGCCGACGCCGATCGCACCGAGCCGTGGCAGAAAGACACGTTGGCCTGCACGTTCTCGGCCACCAAGGGCATGACCGCGACCTGCGCGCACCTGCTGGTGGAGCGAGGACTCCTGGACGTCGACGAGCCCATCGCGACCTACTGGCCGGAGTTCGCCCAGTCCGGCAAGGGCGACATCACGATGCGCATGGTGCTGAGCCACCAGTCCGGCCTGCCCTACCCGACCGAGCCAGCGCCGCGGGGCAAGCGCTACGACTGGCCGACGGTGAGCGCCGCACTGGAGCGCCAGGCCCCGGTGTGGGCGCCCGGGACTCGCTGCGAATACCACGGCGGGACCTTCGGCTACCTGGTCGGCAACGTCGTCGAGCGCCTCGACGGGCGGCCGCTGGCGCAGTTCTTCGACGAGGAGGTGGCAGCTCCGCTGGGCGCCGACGTCCACCTCGCGGTCCGGGCGGAGGACGACGAGCGGTGCGCCGAGATGGTCGGCTCCAAGAGCATGGTCGGTCCGTGCGGGACGCGCCGCTGGCGTGATGCGGGCGACGGCTCCGCCACGGCGTTCGGGTCTGCTGACGGCCTGGCCCGGGTCTACGCCTCCCTCGCGTTCGGCACCTTCGCGGAGACCCGGCTGCTGTCGGACGCGAGCATCGAGGCGGCAGTCCAGGAGCAGGAGCTGCTGCGGGCGCCAGGGCCTGCGGACGAGTGGGGGTTGGGGTATCAGCTGTTCTGGCTGCTGTTCCCCGGGATGAACGACCGCACCTTCGGTCACACCGGTATGGGTGGCTCGGTCGGGCTGGCCGATCGCAAGCGCGGGCTGGCCATGGCCTTCGTGATGAACAAGATGAACGGCGGCAGCGCCGCGCCGCTCATCAACACCACCTACCAGGTGCTCGTCGGTTAGGGGGCGAGCACGGGCGCGCGGGCGCGCGCGACGGCGCGCACGGTGACGCCCCGCGTCACGCCCAGCCAGTCGACGAACGGCAAGGTGACAACGCGGGTGGCGACCACCGTGGCGGTCGTCCCGGTGGCCGGGTCGACGGTCGAGGTGAGCTGCAGGCCGGGCTGGGCGGCCTGGACGTCAGCGGCGTACTGCGCGACGACGCTGTCGACGGCTGCCGGGGAGAGCGGAATGGCCCCGTCGATCCCGTCGGCGTAGAGCGCGCTCTGGTCCAGCTGTTGGGCCGCCGCGACCGCTGCCCCGTCGGCGGCACTGGCGGCGCCCCGGCGGGCCAGCACGACGACGCTGACGTCCACGACCACCACGACGAGCAGCAGCAGGATCGCGGTAAACCCCACGACGAGAACGGTGATCGTCCCGTCCTCGCCCCGCACCCGCGTCACGGCGTGACCTGCCGGAAGCGGTCGACGACCTCGGTGTGCAC
>JANPHZ010000061.1:0-8965 GCA_031424715.1 Frankiaceae bacterium | reverse complement strand
GGTCCAGGGAGTGGCGCCCGAGGCCGCCGACGCCCTCGCCGGCTCGCTGACCTACGCCGACTGCCCGCGGGGCAGCAGCGTCTTCTCCGAGGGAGAGCAGGGCGACACCCTCTACATCGTGCTCACCGGCACGGTGAAGGTCGGCCGCAAGGCCGCCGACGGCCGCGAGAACATGCTCTCGGTGATGGGCCCGTCCGACATGTTCGGCGAGCTCTCGCTCTTTGACCCCGGTCCGCGTACGGCGACCGCGACCGTCGTCACCGACGCCCGGCTGGCCTCGCTGGCGCACACCTCGCTGCGGCCGTGGATCACCGACCGCCCCGAGATCGCCGAACAGCTGCTGCGGGTGCTCGCCCGCCGCCTTCGTCGTACGAACGACGCCCTCGCCGACCTGATCTTCACCGACGTCCCCGGCCGGGTCGCCAAGGCCCTGCTGGGCCTGGCCGAGCGGTTCGGCACCGAGGAGTCCGACGGCACCCGGGTGCACCACGACCTCACGCAGGAGGAGCTCGCGCAGCTCGTCGGGGCCTCGCGCGAGACCGTCAACAAGGCCCTGGCCGACTTCGCCGCGCGCGGTTGGATGCGCGTCGACTCGCGCGCCGTGACGATCCTCGACTCCGAGCGACTGGCCCGCCGCGCCCGCTAGGTCACCTCGCCAGCAGTCATCTTTTCGCGCAGAAAACCCTTGTGCACTATGGGTTTTTGCGTTGTCGCGTGGTAGCATTCGAACATGTGTTCGACAGTCGGCTCCCTTCTCGAGCGAGTCGACGCGGTGGCTGCTCAGCCGCCCAGTGGTCTCACGGTCGGGGGGCTGCAGGAGCTGGTCGCGGAGGCGTGCGTGGCGCGCAACCGGCTGGACGGGGTGATCAGCCGGGCGGTGGGCGAGCTGCAGGTGCGCGGCGGCGGACAGGTCCCGAGCAGCGAGGCCGGGTCGTGCCCTACCCCAGCCTGGCTGCGCAGCGTCGCGCAGCTCACCGGCAACGGCGCCGGGCGACAGGTGCGCACGGCAGTGGCGCTCCGTGAGCTTCCTGCAGTCGCCGAGGCGATCGTCGACGGGCTGCTCACCGTCGAGCACGGGCGGGTCCTGGCTCGCCTGATCGGCAAGATCGACGCGCAGGCGCTGCTGGACTCCCAGCCGCAGTTGGTCGACGTCGCGCGCCGAGCCGACCCGGCGCAGCTCGCGCAGTACGTCCGGCACCTGATCGCGACCTGGTGCGAGCCAGAGCTCGAGGCAGATGAGGCATCCGCCGAGCAGCGCCGGTTCCTGCAGCTGCGCAACACCCACCGCGGTTCGTGGCGGGGGACCTTCGAGCTGCCCGACGCTGTGATGGAGACCCTCCTGACAGTGCTCGAGCCGCTCGCTCGCCGCGACGGGGTCGACGATGACCGGAGTGCTGGGCAGCGCCGGGCCGATGCGCTGGCCGACGTGTTCGCCCTCGGTGCCCGGCACGGCGACCTCCCGGATGCCGGCGGCAGCCGCCCGCTCGTGACGTGCGTCGTCCCGGCCTGGTGGACCTCCGAGCTGGCTGCGTCTGTACGCCGCCTGGCCACCGATCGGCTCGCCACCCAGGACGGCTTCACGATCGAGCCCGATGCTCACCCGGGCGCCGACTGCGCAGCCGCACCGTGGACCGGCCCGCAGACCCGCGCGCAGGTCCAGGCCCTGCTGTGTGATGCCCGCGTCGAACGGCTCGTGCTGGACGAGACCGGCCGCATCGTCAGCCTGCTCAGCTCCACCGACGACATCACCATCGCGCAACGGCGAGCAGTCGCGGCCCGGGACCGCTGCTGCACCGCCAAGGGGTGCACTCGCCCGCCCGCCTTCTGCGACGTGCACCATCTCCGCGCTCGCGCCGACGGCGGTGAGCACGAGGTCGACAACCTCGTCCTGCTCTGCCGACGCCACCACGTCATGTGGCACCGACAGCGACTGACGCTCACCGACCTGCGTGTCCCCTGGCTCCGCGTCCCGCAGCCCCGCGCGCCTGCTCGAGAGTGACGTGTTCCCACACCGCTCGGTTAACCGCACTACCCGTAGCGCCAAGAGTCCCGCCGCGACCGCCTATCGCCCCTCGTGCCCTTGAGATCCGATGACGGGCGCTTTGGACGGCCAGGGGTGGCTCTTAGGGTCGTCGCTATGAAGAGGCACTCGGCCCCCTCGCGCAGCATCACTGCCTACGACAGCAGTGGCGTGAACATGACGGCGTGCGCAAGGTCCGAGGGGGTGAGCGTTCACCACGCGATCTTCGCGCCAGGGGGTTTGCTCGGTCGTCATCCCGCGACACGCCGCCAGTCCTTCACCGTCGTTAGTGGTGCTGGCTGGGTCTCCGGTGCGGATGGTGGCCGTCAAGCGGTCTCTGCCGGGGAGGGTGTGATTTGGGAGCCAGGAGAGGAGCATGAGAGCGGGACTGACGACGGAATGTGCGTCGTCATCATCGAGGGGTAGGTGCCGTTAGTGCGCCAGCCGTGGCCTGCACCACCCCATCAGCGAGCCGGCGGGAGCGCAAGGCCGCGCGCGACCCAAGACTTAGCCGCCAGGCCATCGAAGGGCGGAACGTTGGCGACTGCTAGCTCGTACGCCGCAGCGGTCGCCTGCTCGGCGGCCTCGATGATCTGCGTTGGGTAGGCGTACAGCCTCTGATGCTCTTCGAACTCGTCACGATCGACTACCGCGACCGTTCCATCGCAGTAGCGGATCACGTCCAGGTCTAGGTCGACAGCAACCAGACGATCCGGTGACCACTCTGCGGGGGTGCTGATGTTCACGTAGATCTCGACCTCCGGGTGGCCCACCCACCACGACAGCGACCACCACGCGTCGCCGGGGATCAGGATGACTACCGGCTGCTCGGTCACGAAGACGGACTGGTCGCCGCGATACATAGTTCGACCGGAAACCCCCCACAGCCATGAGCCGAACTCATCATCACCTAGGCGGCTGACCTCACCGCGATAGTGCGGCCGACCCCCCCACTTCTCGGTCGCGAATTCCATCGGCCAAGCGTCCCACCAGTCGCTGCGACTCGGTGTCGCGGTGCGCGGCTAGCGCGATCTGGCCCAGCCCTTACTGTCGGGTAGTGGTTGACACCGCTGACGTGCTCTCGCCACTCCCGAGCTGGGTCTGGGACGTGCCGTACGTCGGGGCGCGTTTCCCTGGAGCGGTGCCTCGCTCATCGTGGCGGTATGGAGCGAACTGCCAGTTATTCGCGTACGAGGTGCTTGCTATCCACGGCTGGGAGATTGCCGACCTTCGATCAGACGACCTGTGGGACGACACGGACTGGACGATGCGTGTGTCCGATCCGCAGCCGTTGGACATCGTGCTATTTCAGAAGGACGCGGAACCGTATGGGGCGCATGTCGGCGTGGTCGTCAGCGACGATGGCGTTCTCCACCTGTGCAACGAGGTCGGGCAGCCCGTCGTCTGGGGATGGAGCGAGTTTTCAGACCGTCCCCGCTACAGCGTGACCATCGGGTTCAAGCGACCGGTGCGCAGATCAGAGGGGTGATCGAGGTCCAGAGACGCCCGCGACCGCGACCGCGAAGAAGTGCCGTTCTCCACGCGGACCATCCGGCCTTGAAACGCGGAGATGTCTTCACTCAGCGCGTCCGCGCTGTGCAATCTTCTCGGCTATGAACCCGCCAGTCAGCGTTGAGAAGGTCCCGATCACGACTGCGAAGTTGATCAGGACGATCCCCCGGGACGAGGCGGTGTCGTCATTCAAGAAGAAAGACGCCACGTTCACAAGCACGGCCAGCCCCGCCACGGTCTGCACCCACCGGGCAGCCGAGCGCAGGTTCCAGCCCCGGTAGACCTCTTGGTTGCGCAGTCGCACTGTGATGGCCATGTCGGGACAGTAAGGCCACATCAGGGGCAGCGGAACTGCCGCTACTCCTCGCCGATCTCGATGAGGCGGACCCGCACGGCATCGAACACGAGTCCGTCGGAGAGCCCACCGCGAGCGACGTGGCTCCTGATGGCGTCGATCGACTCCAGAATGTCCTGAAGTCTCTCGTCGTCCCGGCGGCTCACAGCGCGACCGCATCGGCGAGGGCCTCGGCCCGCACCCTCGGCTTCAGGCTGGTGACGGGAGCCAGGTCGACCTTCACCTTCAGGATGCGCTCGAGCGTGCCCTCCAGCGCGAGGACCGCGAACAGGCTGGTCTCTTCGGGCAGATCGACGAGCAGGTCGACATCGCTGTCAGGGCCGTCCTCTCCGCGAGCAACACTTCCGAACACCCGCAGATTGCTCGCACCCGCAGTGCGGACCGCGTCGACAAGGGCCCTGCGGTGCTGACGCAATCGCCGGCCAAGTGGGGTGTCGGGCAAGCCGCGCACCGTCGGGTCACGCCGCTCCAAGCTGAGCGTCAAATTATGACCCGTTGCGGCGATGAGCCGCGCCAGCGTCGGCACCGCCGGTTGCCGCTTGCCAGCCTCGTACTCGCTCACCACGCTCTGCGTCACCTCAGCCCGCGCGGCGAGCTCGGACTGCGACAGGCCAGAACGCCGTCGCGCCTCGCGCAAGAGCTCACCGGCTGACTGCATGCCGAGCAGCCTATCGCGTTTTGCCGATAAGAGAGCACGTGGGTGTCCGTCTAAGCCGGACGTGCTCGCGCACGCCCAGTCGGAGGGCTCGGCTCTCAGAGGGCGTCGAGCAGGGCTTGGGTCGCCGCGATCTCCGAGCGCTGCTCCGTGGCCGAGGCGGCTAGCAGCGCCGCCCGATAGAGCTCCGACGCCTGCGCGCGGTCGCCGGCCGCGCGCACGGCCGAGCCCAGCGCCCGCAGAGCGAGCACCTGCGAGCGCACGTCTTCGCTGCGCAGCGCCACCGCCTCCTGGCCCGCGGCGACCGCGTCGTCGACCAGGCCGAGCTCGAGCAGTACGCCGGAGCGGTGGGCGAGCGCCTGCCGGCGGGGGAAGAGCAGGGCGGGCTCGGCTGACGCGGCCAGGGCGGAGTCGAGCTCCTCGAGGGCCTTGTCCAGCTCGCCGCGCAGCCGCAGGGCCTGCGCCAGCAGCACCCGCGCACCCAGCAGGGCGTGCGGCTCCAGGTCCAGTCCGGTGAGGGCCGCGCAGGCCCGCCAAGCGCAGCCCTCGGCGCTGTCGACGTCGCGCCGGTCCAGGTGCACGTAACCCGACCCGACCAGCGCGAGGCTCTGCGTCAGCCGTGACCCGGCTCCGGCGGACAGCTGCTCGGCCCGGTCCAACAGCACCAGGGCCTCGTCGGTCTGGCCGGCACCGCGCGCGGCGAAGCCGGCTGCGGTCAGGGCCAGCGACTGGCCCCAGGCGTCGCCCACCTCGGCAAAGACCGCCCGCGCGTGCTCGGCGGTGGCGGCCCCCGCCGACAGGTCACCGAGCTCGGCCGCGGCCAGCGCGTCGATGGTGAGCAGCGCCGCGATCCCCCAGCGCTCGCCCATCTCGTGGGCGAGGTCGAGCTCGTCGGCCACCAGCGCCCTGGCCTCGCGCAGCCGTCCCTGCAGCAGTCGGACGAAGGCCTCGGTGCCCGCCAGCCAGGAGAGCCCGCCGACGTCCTCGAGCTCGGCGAAGACCGTCTTGGCCTGCGCGAGAGTGCGGTCGGCCAAGGCGTAGTCGCCGCGGGTGGTGGCGCTCCAGGCGAGGTGCTGCAGCGCCCACCCGGCGCCCCGCGGGTCCTCGACCTGCACGGCGAGCTCGTGCGCCTCGCGGAAGCGGCTCTCGGCCGCCCGGAGCCGCCCGTCGAAGTAGTCGAGCAGCCCGAGCTGGCGCAGCGCCTCACCGGTCACCCGGTCCAGGCCCGCGGCGCTCGCAGCGGCAAGGGCGGAGACGAACGCGCGGGTCGCGCCGGCCGGGTCGGCTGACTGGCGGCGCAGGTCACCGAGGACGACCAGGGCGCCGGCTCGTACGCCGTCCTCCTCCGCCGCCAGCGCCGGACCGAGCTCGGCCAGCGACTCGTCGAGGCGGTGCAGCGCCGCGAGCGCCTGTGCTCGGCCGAGGCGCGCGGGCACCACGAGATCGTCGGGCAGCGGCGGACCGAGCTCGGGTCCGGCGAGGCGCAGCGCCCGGCCCGACAGCGACTCCGCGGCGAGGTTGTCGTCGCGGGACAGCGCCGCCCGCGCCAGCCGGGCCAGGGCGGCGAAGGCGATCCCGCGCCCGTCCCAGGCCGGATCGGTGCGCGGCAGCCCCATCTCGAGCGCCAGGTGGACGGCCCGCTCGCCCTGCGCCGCAGCCACCCCGTCGGCCTCGGTGCTGCGCCCGCCACCCAGCCCGCTGGCATGGGCGGCCGCCGCCGCGTGCCGCCGCGCCCGCTCGGTCTTGGCCAGGCCGGCGTAGGCGACGTCGCGCACCAGGGTGTGCCCGAACCGGAAGGCGTCAGGATCGCCGTCCCCCTCCAGCAGCCGGCGCTCGACGAGCACCGCCACCGCGGCCCGGACGACGTCGGGGTCACCGTGCCCGGACGCTCGGCCCACCGCCTCCAGCGCGGGCAGCGTGACCCGCAGACCCAGGACGGAGGCGTCACGCAGGACCCCCTTGGGCCCGCCCTCGAGGCCGTCGATGCGGGCCGCGAGCACCGACTGCACCCCGGCCGGCAGCACGTTGTCGGCGAGGTCGCCCTCGAGCACCCACGTGTCGTCGACCCGGCGCAGCGCGCCGCGGTCGACCAGCAGGTGCAGCAGCTCGGCGAGGAAGAACGGGTTGCCCTGGGCGCGGGACAGCAGAGCGGTGCGCACACGGGCGTCGACCTCGCCGCCGGGCGTACCGAGGTAGGCCCGCAGCAGCCGCTCGGCCGCTGTCTCCTCCAGGGGCAGCACCGGCAGCAGCTCGGCGTCGTGCAGCCCCTCCCACCAGGCCGGCCGCGCGGGCGGGTCGAGCATGTCGGGGCGGCCGAGCCCGACGAGCAGCACCGGTCCCTCGGTGCGGGCGGCGACGTCGAGCAACCCGTCGAGCATGGTGGGTGTCGCCCAGTGCAGGTCGTCGAGGACGAGCAGCAGCGTGCCCTCGCGAGCTAGTGCGGTGAACAGCGCGGCGACAGCGCGCCGGGCCTGTTCCCCGCCGACGGCGGCGCCTGGCGCGGCCGGGTCGCGCGGCAGTCCGACGTCGTCCTCGCTCAGGCCGAGCAGGGCCCGCAGCCGTTCGGCCGCGCCGGGCGGCAGTGGTCGGCCCGAGGCATCGAGCCGAGCGACCGTGCGCTGCAGCCGGGCCAGGGCAGTGTCGACGTCGTCGCTGTCGACGATGCCGCACGCGGTCCGCACCATCTCGGCGACCGCAGCGAGATCACGCCCTTCGCCGTACGGCGAGGTGCGCCCCCACAGGACCCGCGCGCTCGGCAGCTCGCCGGCAAAGCGGCTCAGCTCCTGGCCGAGCCGGGTCTTGCCCACTCCGGCCTCGCCGGAGACGAGGACGACCCGCGGGCTGGCGCGTTCGGACACCTCGACGAGGCGACCGATGAGCAGCCCGAGCTCGGCGTCCCGCCCGACGAACGGTGCCTCGTCGCCCAGGCCCAGGCGGCTGGATCCAGGTGGGCGCAGGCCCACCAGTTCGTGCGCGATGACCGGCTCGCGCTTTCCCTTGAGCCGCAAGGGCGCAAGCGCCCGCCACGACGCGATGGGCATGGTGGCGAGCACGGTGTCGCGTCCGGCGTAGACCGCTCCCACTCCGGCGGCGTCGGCCAGCCGGGAGGCGGTGTTCACCGTGTCCCCGATGACGGTGTAGGTCAGGTGGGCTTGTACGCCGGCCGAGACCTCGCCGGTGTTGAGGCCGATGCGCAGCCCCAGGCGGCGCCCACCGCCGCTCTCCTCCTCGACCACCCGGCGTACGGCGGTCTGCATCCGGGCCGCCGCGCGCACGGCCCGCTCGGCGTCGTCCTCGTGGGTCACCGGGGCGCCGAACACCGCCATCAGGCCGTCACCGGTGAGCTTGTCGACGTGACCACCGAACTCGGTCACCACATCGGTCAGGGTGGCGAGGACCCGGTCGATCACCACCCCGACCCGCTCGGGGTCGAGGTCTTCTGACCACGAGGTGAAGTCGGTGAGGTCGCCGAAGAGCACCGTGACGTAGCGCCGCTCCGTGGCCACGTCGGTGCCGGACGGGGTGCCCAGACTGGTGCCGCAGGCGAAGCAGAAGCGGGCACCCTCGACGGTCAGCGTGCCGCACACGGGGCAGGTCACGGCGCCGCGCCCAGGTAGGCCAGCTGGGCCAGGACCGACTGCGTGGCGGCGGGCCAGAGGGCCCGGTCGACGTCGGCGTAGACCGTCTCGACCACCTCGCGCGCCGACGTCGCACCCGCGGCCACGGCCGCGCGCACCTGCTCGAGCCGCTGCTCCCGGTGGGCGAGGTAGGCCGTCGCCGCGAGCCCGGCGGACGGCAGGTCGGGACCGTGCCCGGGCAGCAGCGCCCGGTCCCCGAGCTCTTGCAGCCGGCGCAGCGAGACGAGGTAGTCGGCCAGCACGCCGTCGGGGTGGGCCACCACGGTGCTGCCCCGGCCGAGGACGGTGTCGCCGGTGAGGACGGCGTCGGGCAGGACGAACGACAGCGAGTCGGCGCTGTGCCCCGGAGTCGCGGCGACGGCGAGCTCGACGCCCGCCGCGACGACCACGTCGCCGTCACCGAGCCCCTCGTCGCCGAGTCGATGGCGCGGGTCGAGGGCGCGTACGGGCGCCCCGGTCAGTGCCGAGAACCGCGCCGCACCCGCACTGTGGTCGGCGTGGCCGTGCGTGAGCAGGATCGTGCGCACACGGCCGCACGCTGCCAGAGCCATCAGGTGGCCCTCGTCGAGCGGCCCGGGGTCGACGACGACGCAGTCCTCGTGACCGGGCGCCCGCAGCACCCACGAGTTGGTGCCCTCCAGCGTCATCGGTCCCGGGTTGGGGGCGAGCAGCACCCCACCGTCGCCGTGACCTGCCGCAGCACCGGACGCCCTAGCCCGTCGTCGCGACCGGGTAGTCGGAGTCGCCGGGCAGCAGCATGGCGACGCTGTCGTCCGGCCGTACGA
>JANPHZ010000060.1:0-1813 GCA_031424715.1 Frankiaceae bacterium | reverse complement strand
GGCCATCCCGCCGTGCAGATCCACGAAGGCGTCGGCGGCCCGCCAGTCTGGCAGCGCCACCGCCATCGCGTTGACGGTGAAGTCGCGCCGTGACAGGTCACCGGCGAGCGAGTCGCCGTAGGTCACGGCCGGCTTGCGCGAGTCGGGGTCGTAGGCCTCCGCCCGATAGGTCGTCACCTCCAGCTTGAACCCGCCCTTGGCCACCCCCACGGTGCCGAAGGCGATGCCGGTGTCCCAGGTGTGGTCGGCCCACCCGGCCACGAGCGCGTGCACCTGCTCGGGCCGCGCGTCGGTCGTCAGGTCCAGGTCGTCGCCGAGGCGGCCCAGCAGCGCGTCGCGGACCGACCCGCCCACCAGGTGCAGCGCGTGCCCCGCGCCGGCGAACCGCTGGCCCAGCTCGACCGCGACCGGCGACACCCGGATCAGCTCGAGGACCGCCGTCTGCACCGCCGCCTGCTGCACCTCGGTGAGTTCGGGCCCGCTCTGCCCAGAGGGCGCGCGCGCGGGGTCGGGTCGGTCGGACACAGAACCCGAGGGTAGGCGCTCCCGACTGCCGGTCCACCCGACAGCGCCGAAGGCCGCTGCCTGCTGAAGCCGACGGAGGCAGCGCCGCAGGCTGCTGCCTGCTGAAGGCGCCTCAAGCGCCGAAGGCGCAGCGCCGAAGCGGGCTGCAGCCGGAGGCGCGACCCCAGCGGCCTGCAGACGCGAGCGCGAGCCGAGTCCCGCCGTACATTGGGCCGATGCCGTCGACGCCCAGCCCGCCCGCCCGGCGGCCCCTGCGTCGGGTGGACGAGACGAGCGCGGGTGGCCTGGTGCTCGACCGCCGTGGCCCGACGGCGCGCGGCGCCCTGATCGGCCGGCTCGACCGGCGCGGCCGGCTGCTGTGGAGCCTGCCCAAGGGCCACCTCGAGGCGGGCGAGACGCAGGAGCAGGCGGCGGTTCGCGAGGTCGCCGAGGAGACCGGCATCCGCGGATCGGTGATCGGCAAGCTCGGCACCATCGACTTCTGGTTCGTCGCCGAGGGCCGACGCATCCACAAGACCGTGCACCACTTCTTGCTCCTGGTCGACGACCCGGTGGACGGCCTCGAGCTGTCCGACGAGGACGTCGAGGTCAGCGAGGTGGCGTGGGTCCCGCTCGAGGAGGTCGCCAGCCGGCTGGCGTACGCCGACGAGCGGCGGCTGCTCGAGCGGGTGCCCGACGTGCTCGCCGAGACGGCTTGACCCGATGAGCCGCCCGGTCGCGCCACCGTGGGCGAGTCGTCAGCGGTGGCTGGCGGTCGGCGTCCTCGCTGCCGTCACCCTCGGCTCGCCCGGTCTGGCCACCGCGGCATCCCCGACGACCGGCAGCACGACAACGCTCGCGGCGGCCAGCCCGTCGCCCAGCCCCAATGACGACGCCCCCGCCAAAGTCACCGTCACCAAGCTCGCGCCACGGGCGCCCCTGGACGTCCGCGAGTTCTTCCAGGTCAGCGGCACGATCACCAACCGCGGCTCGGCGCCGCTGTCGGACCTGCGGGTCCGGTTGCGCCGAGGCGCCGTCCTGCAGACGCGCAGCCAGCTCGCCGACGCCGACACCGACCCGCCCTCGACCGGCGTACGGATCGGGACGCCGGTCCCGCCCGCCGACCGGGTCCTCGCCCCCGGGCAGACGACGACGTTCGACCTGCGGGTGCGCGTCGGGCTGCTCGAGCTGCGCGACCTCGGCGTCTACCCGCTCGAGGTCGAGGTGCGTGGCGTCGTCGACGGCGAGAGCTCGGTCGGCAAGGTCGGCGGGGTGCTGACCTACGTGCCGTGGTTCCCCGGGGGCGCGC
>JANPHZ010000059.1:0-12893 GCA_031424715.1 Frankiaceae bacterium | reverse complement strand
CACGGCGTGGCGGGCTCCTTGGGCACCGCGCGGCTGGACCGGCGCACCAAGGACCTCAGCACGCGGCTCTAGGCCGGGGACGTCGGGATCATCGTCCTCGTCGTCATCGACCGGGGCAGCGCCGTCGCCCTGTTGCATGCCAGGGTCGGCGCCGTCGTCAACGTCGCGCAGAGCACCAGCGGCCGCTACCCGAACCTCGGCCCGGAGATCCTGCTCGCCGCCGGCGTGCCGCTGCTCGACGGCGTCGGGCGCGAGGTGTTCGGGGCGGTGAGCGAGGGCGACGCGGTCCGGCTCGACGGCGAGGTGCTGTACGCCGGCGAGCAGGAGGTCGCGCGCGGCGTGCGGCAGACGCTGGAGAGCGTCGAGGAGGCGATGGACGCCGCCCGGCTCGGCCTGGCCAACCAGCTCGAGGACTTCGCGGCGAACACGATGGAGTACCTGCTCAAGGAGCGCGCGCTGCTGCTCGACGGCGTCGGTGTCCCTGAGGTGCGCACCGACTTCGCGGGTCGGCACGCGCTCGTCGTCGTCCGCGGCTACGACTACCGCGAGGACCTGGCAGCGCTGCGGCCCTACATCCGGGAGTACCGCCCGCTGCTGGTCGGGGTCGACGGCGGCGCCGACGCGCTGATCGAGTGTGGCTACCGCCCCGACGTCATCGTCGGCGACATGGACTCGGTGAGCGACGCTGCGCTGCGCTGCGGCGCCGAAGTGGTCGTGCACGCCTACGCCGACGGGCGCGCGCCCGGTCTGCAGCGCGTGCAGGACCTCGGGGTGGATGCCGTGGTCTTCCCCGCAGCAGGCACGAGTGAGGACGTCGCGCTGCTGCTCGCCGACGAGAAGGGCGCGCAGCTGATCGTGGCGGTCGGCACGCACGCGACGCTGGTGGAGTTCCTCGACAAGGGCCGACAGGGGATGTCCTCGACGTTCCTCACCCGCCTGCGGGTGGGCGGCAAGCTGGTGGACGCCAAGGGCGTGAGCCGGCTCTATCGCAGCCGGATCTCCACCTGGCAGCTGCTGTTCCTCGTGCTGGCCACCCTGGTCGCGATGGCTGCCGCGGTCGCCGTCTCCTCAGCCGGTCAGGCCTACGGCGCGCTCATCAGCGACCAGGCCTACGACCTGATGTTCTGGCTGCGCTCGCAGTTCTGAGCCCTAGCGGGGTGGGATGTCCTCGCCGGCAGCGCGTGGCCCCCAGCTGTGCGGGTCGTCCTCGGTGCGCTCGGCGTCCAGCGGGGAGGCCACCGGCGGGTGCGGGGTTTCAGCCGCCGCGACGGCGAGCGGCGCCGGGCACATCCAGGTCGCCAGCGCGGTGGTGAGGGGTACGGCCGCCACCAGTCCGATGCTGCCCACCAGGGTGCGCACGACCTCCTGGGCGACGATGTCGGTGGTGACCGTGTCGAACAGCCCCTGCTGCGCGGTGGTGAAGATGACCAGCAGCGGCAGCGACGCACCGGCGTAGGCCAGCAGCAGGGTGTTGACGGTCGAGGCGATGTGGTCGCGACCGACCCGCAGCGCGGCGGCGTAGAGGTCGCGTTGCGACATCGTGGGGTCGGCCTCGCGCAGCTCCCAGACCAGCGAGACTTGGGTGACCGTGACGTCGTCGAGGATGCCCAGCGCGCCGATGACGATGCCGGCGAGCAGGAGCCCGCGCAGGTCGAGCTGTTGCCCGAAGAAGGCCTGTACGAAGTAGTCGTCGTCGCTGGTGAGTCCGGTCAGACCGGTGAGCGAGACGAACACCGAAGACAGCACCACGATGAGCAGCAAACTGCCGGCGGTGCCGGTCATCGCTGTCGCCGTGCGCAGGTTGGGGCCGTGGGCCAGCAGCAAGACGACGATCATCACCGCGCTAGCCCCCACGATCGCGGTAGGTAGCGCTGGGCTGCCCGAGAGCAGCGCTGGGACAAGGAACTTCACGATGACCAGCAGGCTGATCGCCAGGCCCAGCAGGGCCATCGCCCCCCGCCGGCGGCCCAGCGCGATGACGGCCACGGCGAAGAGCCCGACCAGCCCGAGGAGCTGGCGGCCGCGTTGGACGTCGGCGTACTGGTAGCGCTCGGCGAGCGGCAGGGACTCCTCGGCGCGCACAAGGACGACGGCTCGGCCCGGAGTCAGCGCGCGCTCGGCGTTGGTGCGTAGGGAGACCTGTTGGCCGCGTTCGGGTCCGTCGTCGAGCCGCACCTGCAGCTGCAGGCAGCGGTCCAGGGACGCGGACGGGCTCGCCTCGCCGTCGCCGTCGCCGGCTCCGTCGTTGCAGTCGATGGCGGCGACGCCGACGAGGGTGCCCTGGACGCGGTCACCTCGGGCCGGCACGTCCTCGCCCTGCGCGACGTCCTGCGGCCAGAGCAGCGCGAGGCCCGCCAGGGTAGCGACAACGATCGCGAGGACGACCGCGAGGAGCACGCGCTGGCCACGCAGAAGGGCAGGCGGCGGGGCGTCGCCGTGTGCGTGGCTGTGCGAGTGGCTCACGCTGAGGCCGGCCGCGGAGCGGTCAGGGACATGCGGGAGCTCCTCACGCGGCGGGCTGGTGCGGGCGGACGCCAGTGTGCCTGAGCTCGCCGGTGATCCGGGGGGCGGGTCGTCCTGGTTCTGTTGCTCGGTCGGAACCAGCGTAGAAGTCAGGGCGAGGCCGGCCCGAGCCTCCTGGCCTCGGCCAAGGCGTCGTCGGTGTCGCAATCGAACCACGGGTGGCCCTCGACTCGGACCCGGACCGCGTCCAGCGCGGCGAGCACGGCTCCGAGACGGGCGCCGTCCGCGGCCTCGGGCAGCGCGGCCCGCAGGGAGGTCGCACGCCACACACCGACCAGCAGCTGGTCGCGGTTGTCAGCGTCCACGAGCAGTGCGCCGTCACGCGAGCCCAGCGCATCGCGCAGGACGCGCAGGGTCGCGGCATCGAGGAACGGCAGGTCAGCGGCCAGGACCGCAACGACCGGCGCTTGCGTCAGGAGCAGTCCGGCGGCGAGCGCGGCCACCGGACCCCCGCCCGGCGGCTCCTCGAGCGTCCACGTTACCGGCGCGGCGGTCGTCCGCGCGGGTCCGACAGCGACGACGCGGTCGGCGTCCGCAACCGCAGCCAGCACCCGGTCCAGCAGGCTCCGCCCCGCGACGACGAGGGCTACCTTGTCGACGCCGCCGAGCCGCCGGGCGGAGCCCCCCGCCAGCACGATCGCGTCGTACGGCTCAGCCACCGATCGCCGACATCGGGCGGTCCGGTTGCCGGAAGGAGGGCTCGTCGATGCCGTGCCCGAACCGCTTGCCGCGCACGGCGATCGCCATGCGCTCGGCCAGCTCTGCATCGTCGGCGCCCGCCCGGAGCGGCGTCCGCAGGTCGGACTCCTCTCGAGCGAACAGGCAGTTCCGCAGCTGGCCGTCGGCGGTGAGCCGAATCCGGTCGCACGTCCCACAGAACGGCCGGGTCACTGAGCCCACCACCCCCACGCGAGCCGGTCCGCCGTCGATCAGGAAGGCCTCGGCCGGCGCACTCCCGCGGTCGTCCGCCGGTGTCAGCGTGTGCCGCTTCGAGAGCTGGGCCAGGATCTCGTCGGCCGTCACCATCACGCCGCGGTCCCACACGTGCTCGGGGTCCAAGGGCATCTGCTCGATGAAGCGCAGCTCGTAGCCCCGCTCAAGGCACCAGTCCAGCAGTTCGCTGGCCTCGTCCTCGTTGACGCCGCGCATCAGGACGGTGTTGACCTTCACCGGTCGAAGTCCGGCCGCGTCCGCCGCGGCCAGTCCGTCGATGACGTGGTGCAGTCGGTCGCGTCGGGTCAGCGCGAGAAACCGGTCCGCTCGAAGGGTGTCCAGGCTCACGTTGACGCGCCGCAGACCAGCTGCGCGCAGCGGTGCAGCCAGCCGAGTCAGGCCCAGGCCGTTCGTCGTCAGCGACAGCTCGACGTGCTCGGCCAGTCGCGCCACGAGGCCGGGCAGGCCCGGCCGGATGAGCGGCTCGCCCCCGGTCAGCCGGACCGTCCGAACGCCCATCGAGGCAGCTACCCGCACCAGCCGGACCAGCTCGTCGTCCGACAGCAACGCGTCCGACGCCAGCCACGGCAACCCCTCGGCCGGCATGCAGTACGTGCAGCGCAGGTTGCACTTGTCGGTCAGCGACACCCGCATGTCCGTGGCGGTACGCCCGAAGGTGTCGACCAGCACCGACGTCATCGTCCGAGCGTACGGCGCCTCACCGCCGGGATCGACGACCCCACCCTCCTCGAAGCGATCCCGCTTGCCTGCTCCCTCGAGAGTGACACCCCACCAGGTCCGGGAGGGCGGCGACAGGTCCCTCGCTTCTCGATCGGAAGTGACGGCTTCCTTGTGCGTGATCACAAGACCCGTCCGACATCTTTGGAGTGGCTCAGGGCAGGGTTGGCCGGCGAAGTAGCGAACCCAGCAGTAGCCGAGCGATGGAGTTGTTTTTGTGGTCCTGCCCCGTGTCCGTCGCCCGGTTTTCCTGCCGCTGCTGTTGGGGGCACTGGTCCTCTCGCTGGCGTCGCCGGTCGCTGCGCTGGACGGGGTGCCGCGTTCCGCTTCGGGGGTCGCACTGGCGTTGACGCCGGACAAGGTGATGCGGGCCGGCGTGGCCTCCGTCGATGCCAGCTGGCACCTCGGTGCCGGTGGTGGCCAGTTCGCCGAGACTCAGCCCGGGGCGTACGACGGCGACCAGGTGGACCCGTTCCTCCATGCGACGAAGAAGCGGCCGGCACGGGGGCTGCAGTCTCGCATCGTTACCCGGGCGTTGCTCGTCGAGGGTGTTAACGCAAAGCGCTTCGCCGTGGTCGCCAACGACCTCTACCTGCCGAATGACCTGCTGAACCGGCGCGTCGCGCAGCTTCTCGAGCAGCACGACCTCGCAGTGTCGAAAGGTCTCAGGGAGGGTCCCGTCACGGGTATCACCGAAGACAACTTGGCGATCACCGTCAGCCACAACCACAACTCGGCCTTCTACTCGACCCCCAGCTACGGCACCTGGGTGTTCCAGGACGTCTTCGACCTGCGCTTCTTCGAGTACATGAGCACCCGCATGGCGCAGGCCGTGATCGATGCCGCCACGCAGCTGCGGCCGGTGCGCATCGGCGCGGTCACCGTCCCCTTCAACGAGATCACCGCCCACACCATCGGACCGAAGGTCGCCGACGACGGGACACCGGCCGGCCAGCCATACGCCCACACGACCGGGCAGCTCACGGTCGTCCGCGTCGACGATCTCACCAACCCTACGAATCCCAAGCACTATGCCAACTGGATCACCCTGGGCCTCCATCCCGAGTTCACCTGGGGCTACGAACTGTTCAGCGGCGACATCACCCACGCCGCGATGCGCATCGTCGACCGTGAGCTCGGCACCACCTCGGTGATGAGCCAACGCGAGACCGGTTCGTCGGGGCCGAACAAGGAGCTGCGCGTCCACGAGCCGGCCGAGCGCCGAGAGTTCCAAGAGAGCGGCTGGCAGCAGCTCGACGCCGGTGCACGCCTGTTCGCCGACGCAGTGAAGCGCGCCTACCGAGCGTTGGACTCTGGCGAGCAAGCGGCACCGTACAACCCGCACGCGCCCCGCACTGACGGCCCGCCGATCGAGATCGTGCCCTTCGGGTCAGGCCTCGACGTTGCCGTTGCCTCCGAGCGCTTCGCTCCGCCGACGATGCGGCCGGTGCCGGGGGTGTCGAACTGCAACACGGTCTCGCTGTTCCACGGCAACTGGCAGGTCCCGGTGCTCGGTTTTCCCGACTGTGCCGACGAAGCGTCCGCTGTCGGCAAGCCAGTCGTGGGGGCCACGCCGGTGGAGGAGCGTGCCTTCTACGACCAGCTCAAGAAGCTCGGTGTTCCGGTTCCGGAGTCCTATTTCGGTCCGAGCTTCACCCTGCTCGAGGAGACGGCCGCCGTGAACCTGATGGCTGTCCGGATCGGTGACATTGCCGCCACCTTCTGTCCGTGCGAGCAGTTCACCGACACTGCGCTCAACATCCAGAGCCGGCTCAACAACGTCAAAGACGACGTCTGGCGCGGCTTCGACTGGACCACGCAGAAGCGCCCGGATGGGACGGCGTTCTGCCAGCCGAACGCGGACTCGAGCTTCTGGACCTGCGCCGATCCTCGCTCGTTCCGCGAGGTTGGGCCGTGGCCGAACCTAGCCCCGGTCACCGATCTTCAGTATCGGCGGATGAGGGCGCAGATCAACAACGATGCCGACGGCTGGGAGGAGCTGGCCAATGCCGGAACCGACTTGTTCGGCGAGGCCGAGCCCACCGACCCCGCGAAGATCAAGGGCAACTTCACCCACCGTGAGGGCACCGACTACGGCGCAACGGACGGCTACGGCCTCACCATCGCCGTGGGTATGGCGAACGACTACTTCGGCTACACCCCGGAGTACCGCGAGATGCGGGGCTACGACCACTACCGCAAAGCGCTCAATGGCCTTGGTCTGCACGGCGCCGACTACCTCGCCACCCGGCTGGTGCGGCTCGCAGCTTCGCTGCGCGGTGGCCAGCCGGTCACGCTATCGGCCCAGGACCTGGCCTACCAGGCCGAATCGGGGCGAGCGCGGGGAGTCAGCCAGACCCTGGGTGAGCTGGCACGGGCGCACACGGTCGCCTATGACGCCACCCTCCCGGCCGACGGCGGCACGCCCGGCATCGTGCGGCAGCCGACCGACATCAAGCGCTTCGACGGAGCCACCGTGCAGTTCGTCGGCGGCTCGTCCTACACCGACCTGCCGCAGGTCACCGTCGAGCGCCTCGTCGGCGAGGCGTGGGTGCCCTTTGCGGATCAGAGCGGCGAAGTACCGACCGAGGTCCGCTTCCCGACGGCCGAGCAGATGCCCTCCTTCGCGGCCGGGAAGTTCGAGTGGAAATGGACGGCGTCGTGGGAGGCCTTCGTCTCCGAGGTCGAACTGCCGGACCTGTCCGGACAGGGGCATCGCGCGACTCCCGCCGGCACCTACCGGTTCGCCGTGAACGGCCAGAAGCGCACTGCCCCGGGTGACGCCGTCGCGCCGTACTCCTTCAGCAGCCAGCCGTTCGAAGTACGCCCCTGGGACGGCCTGACGGTCGACGCCCTCACACTCGGCGACGACGGATCGGTGAGCGTTGCCGTCGGCCCGTCCACGACCGAGATGTTCGACGGCCGCCTCCACGCCTACGGGTCGATCGACTACCCCGACGGCTGGGACTGGGAGAAGGCCATCCAGTCGGTGGCCGACCAGCGCTTGAAGACGGAGAAGGGCACCTTCGGCGAGCATGGGAAGCGCGTCTACTACCGCTACCGCCCCGGCACGCAGGACGATCAGGCCTACTGCCTGTTCTGCCGCTTCCACCCGTGGCAGGAATCCAGCGAACCGGCCGGAGGCACAGTGACGGTCGAGCGCTTCGGCGGTTCAGTGGAGCAATGGCCCGCTGTTGTCTCCGGCCGTCGCCTGGTGGCGGTCCGACCTGGGCAGAGCGACGCACCTGGGCCCGGCGACCTTGTCCGAGTGGCTGCCGGCGACGTCGTGGACGCGTGGGGAAACACCAATGCCACCGGCCTGTCCACCCGGATCGACTCCCCGTCGGCGTCCCCGAGCCCATCGCCGACGCCGACCGGGGCTGCGTCGAGTAGCCCAACCACGCCGCCGACGGAATCTGCCTCGGGTAGCGCGAGCGCGACACCCTCGAGCTCCAGCAGCCCGACAGCGTCGTCGACAGAATCGGGGACGTCGTCACCGACAACTCCGTCGTCGTCGGGATCACCTTCGACCACGCCTGGCGGAAGTACGCCGCCGCCCACGTGCTCGGCAACGGCCGCGGCCCTTCCGGTGCGCATCAACACCCCCACGATCAACGCCACCGGCCTGGCATCCGTCACGGTCGGCGGCGCACGACCCGGCGCTCGCGTCGAACTGCAGGGCTACAGCCAGAATCACGAAGGAACCATGACTTTCGACGGGGACCCGACACCGGTCGATCGCGCCGGTCTGGCTGATGACAACGGCGCGGTGACCTTCAACGACCTACGGCTGGCCTCAAACACCCGACTTCGAGCGCATGAGGCAGGGTGCTCGTCTTCAGCCGACGCAACCAGCTCCGTTGTTCAGGTCCGCGCCATGCAGACGTTGCGAGTGGTGAGGAACGGCGCACGCACCTACACGTTCAGCGGGACGTCGATTCCGGCCCGCCCGGGGGGTCTGATCGTGAGCCTGTATCGCGTGGTCGGGGCCACCTGTGCCGCCGGCGTCGACCCTCGGCACTGCCCCGGGGAACAACTGCTTCGGCAGGGTCGGGCCCACAGCGAGGGCACGCCGGGGGCTGGAACGTATGGTGGCCTGACCGTCACATTCCCGCCCGGAGCGACTGCGATGCGCGAAGAGTTCGTGGTCAAGACCGGTCGAGACGCGCAGAACTCACCGGGGCGCAGCAACGTCCGGTCCCTGCTCATCTATTGACCAGCGAACGTGCCTGCCTGGTCAGCGCATTCGGGCGACAGGTCCTGCGGGGCCCCTGCTAGCGGCGGCGATGATTCGGCGGGACAACAGGTCCGCTAGCGCCGTGGCGACCGCGGGGGTTGCCTCGATTTCACTGTGCCCAGCGCGGGAGACGATGACGACTTCCGCGTCACGCGCGACCGCAGCGAGCGCGTGCGCATCCTCGACCGGGATCGTCGAATCGCGCTCACCGTGCACGATCAGAACGGGGCTGTCGATCAGCGGCAGGACGCGAATCGGCGCGAACGCGTCGAAGCGACGCCCGATGAGCTGCTCCACCATCCGGAGCACCGGCTGCGTCAGCACCCGCGGCGCACCGGCATTGACGAGGAGGCGGCGCATCACCTCACGTGGGTGGGCCATACAGGAGATCAGGACCAAGCCGTCGACCGCTGGGAGATCTCGAGCGACCAGCAGGCAGGCGCCGGCTCCCACCGAGTGACCGACGAGCAGGAGGCGGTCGCTAGTCAGGTCCGTCGTTCGCCACCAGCGCACAGCGGCGGCGACATCCTCGGCGATGTGCGGCATGGAGGTGAGGCGCGTGTCGTCGCTGCGGCCGTGCCCGCGCGCATCGAGCAACAGCACGTCCAAGCCCTGTTCCTGCAGCAGCCGACCGACCGGCAGCAGGTCGGTGGCACTGCCGCCCCAGCCATGAACGACTATCGCCGTACCAGTCCCTGGCTCCGCGCGCAGCACCAAACCGCGCAGCGTGCTGGTCTGTGGGCCAGGCAGCGAGACGCTCTCGACGCCCGGGTCAGTGAGTGCTATCGCGCCCCGGCGAAGGCTTGGGGTACCGAAGCGGCTGATCAGCAGGCGGCGCAGCAAACCCAGGCTGAGCAAGGCTATGCCCGCTGCCGCGACCGACGCCCCGTCCCGCTGCGTCCTCACGGATGTGGGGCGGGCAGTCGGCTCCCGAATACTGACCCGGGTGCGGGCCGCTCGACCGAGGGCTGAGCCGGGTGGGGGAGCGCGGCGGGGCACGCGGAACGGGTTCTCAAGCGACCACGCAATGCCCATGCCAGTCCGGCGACAGAGCCCGCCGCCAGTAGCGGCTGGGCAGGAGCGAACCACGTCATGGCACCACTGGAGCCCAGCGCGACGAGTACGAGCTTGTTGCACACGGGGCAGCCCACGGCAAACAGCGACACTAGGCCCGATGCGGCGCCACCCCTGGCTGGACGGTCCTGCGACTCGAAGAAGACGTCGCCGCCCGGCCGCACGTAGGTCGCGAGAAGCAGGCCGGACAGCACCGCGATGGCGGCGAGCGTGGGGTAGCTCCACCAGGTAACCGACAACGCACGGCCGAACACCGGGTTCGGCACGACGTCCGTCGGGAGCCCGATCAACAGGCTCGTTGCGAGCGAGCCGGCGAGGGCCACCCGAATGTGGCGTGCCGTCCAGGGCATGAGCACCCGCTGACCTCCAGAACTGGACGGCATACCCTGGGTGGTATGCGGCCTCAATCTTTGCACGCGTCCTGCAGAACGTCTGCGTCGACGGGGTCGCGTTGGCGCCAGCTAGGTCTTCCAGCCGGCGTGCTTGTCATTGTGGCGCTGCTGGCGGCCCTAGCGGTCCCGTCCGGCGGTTCCGGATCAGCTGAGTCCTCAGCGTCCGCCCTGACGCGAGAGCGAGCAGGAAACGTCGAGCCGCCCCTTGCGCTCGCGCGGCGGGTGCCGGGCGACCCGATGGCGCTTGGCCACGTTGACGCGCCGGTGGTGATGGTGATGTGGTCCGACTTTCAGTGCCCGTTCTGCGGCCGCTTCGCGCGCGAGACAGAGCCGGAGCTGATCCGCCGCTATGTCGACAAGGGTGTCTTGCGTATCGAGTGGCGTGACTTCCCCTACATCGGGCCGGAGTCCGTGCCCGCCGCCCTCGCTGGCCGTGCCGCCGCGGCGCAAGGCAGGTTCTGGGAATTCGGCAAGGTCGTCTACGCCCAGGAGCGCCGGCCGCGCAGCAGTGAGTACGACGCGCCGCACCTGCGCGCGTACGCCGAGCAGGCCGGGCTGGACCTCGCGCGCTACGACGCCGACGTCGCAGAGCAAAGGGGCATGGCCGCGGTGCAGGCCGACTTGGCCGAGGCAACCGAGATCGGCGTCACCGGCACCCCCGCTTTCCGTGTCAACGGCTCGCCGATCGTCGGTGCGCAGCCGGTGGGCAGCTTCGCTGTGGTCATCGAGCAGGCGGCCGCTGAGGCGGGGCAGCCGGTCTCGTGACCGTCGGCTACGTCGTCGCGTTTCTCGGCGGCATCCTGTCGCTGGCCAGCCCGTGCAGCGCTTTCCTGTTGCCGTCGTTCTTCGCCTACGCCTTCCCTTCCACCGGAAGACTGGTGTTCCGCACGCTGCTGTTCTACGTCGGCTTGGCCGTCACGCTGGTGCCCCTCGGTCTGGGCAGCGGTGCAGCCAGCCGACTGGTCTACGGGCATCGCGAGGCGCTTTTCGGCGCGGCCGGTGCGCTGCTTGTCGCGTTGGGGTGCTGGCAGGCGGTCGGTCGCGGCTTCCGAATCCCTGGCGCGGAACGGCTCCGTGGGCGCAGCACCGGCACCTCTGCGGCTGCCGTGCTCGCCTTGGGCGCCGCTACCGGGCTCACTGGATTCTGCACCGGCCCGATCCTGGGCGCCGTGCTCACGGTCGCGGCCACAAGTGGCAGTCCGCTGCGTGGTGGGAGCCTGTTGGCCGTCTACGCGGCGGGCATGGCCGCGCCGTTGCTGTTGCTCGCCCTGGGCTGGGAGCGGCTGCGGCTCGGGCAGCGCCGTTGGCTGCGCGGGCGACCGGTGCAGGTCGGGCGGCTGCAACTGCATTCGACGAGCATGGTCGGCGGACTGCTCGTCATCGCCGTCGGGTTGCTTTTCCTGATCGACCGCGGCGGCAGCGTCGTCGGCGGCGGTCTGCTCTCCGTTGACGCGGAGGCTCGACTCCAGGAAGCGGTCAGCCGGATCGGCACGCAGGCCGACATGCTGGTACTCGGGTCAATCGGCCTCTCCGCTGCGGCTGTCCTTGTCCGCCGCTGGCGCAGGGACCGCCGCACACTGCAGGACGACGCTGGGGACGGACCCGGGAGTGTGCCCTTAGGCGGCACGACGAGCCAGCAACCGGTCGATGACCAGCGAAGCCGGACAGCGACCAGTCGCTACCAGTAGCAGCTGATTCAGCCCGATCGCCACGGTCATCAGCAGGAACCAAGGCGATAGGGCAGCCGCAAGCGCGGCACTGACCAGCGTCGCGGTGCCAGCGAGCAGAAACAGCACCCGCTCGCGCGGCCAAGCGGCGGTGGTGAGGCAGGTCGTCGATGCGGTCATGAAGGGGCTCCTAGGGCCATGGGTGGCGTGAGATCACATGAACTTCTGATCCCGGGAAGATACCCCCTAGGGTACCTTGTTGACGCCTACGACGAAGCGCCGGCAGGCGCCTGGCCACGATGTTGAGGACCAAGACATGACAGACGACAGCTCCACCGGACGCCGGTCTCGCGCGGGACAGGCGTCTACGGGTTCCGTGAAAGCGTCCCGCCCCGCCAAGACGCCGAAGACCCGGCCGAGCGGCGAGGGCGCCGCGAGCAGCGTCATCGGCCGCAGTAGCTCGCGAGAGGCAGCAGAGGCGGCGCCCACCGCGTCCAAAGCGAGCCGATCCACCCGGCGGGCCACGCCCGCTCGGACGGCAGCGGAGGCAAAGCCGCTGGCCGAAGCGCTCGTCCCGGTCCTGATTCCGGCACTGACAGAGGCGCTCGCGCCCAAGATTGCCGACGAGGTCACGGCCCGGTTGGAGGCCGCAAGGGAGCAGCGCCCGCCTGCGTCCGCGTCGCCGGGAGCGTCAGGCCCGGCCGACGACCCGCTGCACGGTCGGCGCTTCGGCATCCTGGGCCGCCTCGGAGCATGGACGGCGACGCACTTCAAGCCGGTTCTGGCGGTCTGGCTGCTCATCATCGTGGGCCTCGGGGCCTTCGCCCCGAAGGTCGAGCACGCGCTCGCCGGGGCGGGTTGGGAGGCCAAGGGGTCGGACTCGGTCCAGGCGCGCGAGATCGTGCAGGAGCAGTTCGGCGGGATGTCGAGCTCTGCCCTGCAGGTCGTGGTCGCCTCGAAGGACGGGCCGGTCATGGAGGGCCCGGGCAAGCAGGTCGTCGCGGACGCGATGGCTCTGCTGGAGAAGGACGAGCGCGTCGCGGAGGTCGTGCCCCCGCAGCCCGGGATGTCCATCTCGAGGGACGGCAAGGTCGCGGTGATCCAGGCCGGCGCGGGTGACCCCAACACCAACGAGATGGTGCGTGCCGCGGACGACCTCAAGGACCCCCTTCGCGAGTTGAGCGGCGAGGGCATCGAGGTGGCGATGACCGGCAGCTCGGTGCTGTGGAGCGACTTCAACTCCGCCAACCGGGACGCCATGATCAAGAGCGAGCTCATCTCGTGGCCCGTCACGCTCGGCATCCTGGTGCTGGCGTTCGGCTCGTTGGT
>JANPHZ010000058.1:0-15123 GCA_031424715.1 Frankiaceae bacterium | reverse complement strand
TCCTCGTCGACGAGGTCGCCGGTCAGCTCGCTGCCGCAGCCCGGGCAGGTCGGCTCGAAGCGACCCCCGCGAAGGTCGGTCTCGGTGCGCGGTCCGGGGCGCACCAGGTCGTGCTCGGGACACCGATAGCTGCCCTCGCCGTAGACGACCATCGAACTGGCCAGCACCAGCCGGCCGATGCCGGCGGCGTCCATCGCGGCGAGCAGCACCGCCGTACCCAGGTCGTTGGTCGAGACGTAGGAGGGCAGGTCCTGCAGGTCCAGGCCCAGGCCCACGATGGCCGCCTGGTGGGCCACCGCGTCGACGCCCTCCAGCACGCCCGTCGGGAGCTCGCGGACGTCGCCGACGACCCGCTCAGCCCGCGGGTCGAGGTGGTCGGGCCAACCGGCAGGATGGATCTGCGGGTCCAGCGCGTCCAGCACGCGGACGTCGTGCCCCGCGCCCAGCAGGGCGTCGACGACGTGGGCGCCGATGAAGCCCGCCCCACCGGTGACCAGCACGCGCATGTCGCGAGACTAGGCCGCGGCGCGCTGTGCGAGATGTCACGGGGACGTAAGCCGTCCGTTGGGCCATCCTCAACGAAGGTAGGACAGGCACCGGCGCACCCGCGCGCCGGTGTTCGGCTGTACGACGGAGGTTGCTGTGGCCACCACCCCTGCCCACGCGGACGAGCCGTCCGTCGTGGTCATCGGCGCCGGTCCGGCTGGCCTCACGGCGGCGTACGACCTGACCAAGCACGACGTCGCCGTCACCGTGCTCGAGGGCTCGGACACCGTCGGCGGCATCAGCCAGACCGTCGAGCGCAACGGCTGGCTCTTCGACATCGGCGGGCACCGGTTCTTCACCAAGGTGCCCGAGGTCGAGGCGCTGTGGCACGAGATCCTGCCGGCTGACGAGTTCCTCATGCGACCGCGGATGAGTCGCATCTACTACGCCGGCAAGCTCTTCGACTACCCCCTCAAGGCCGGCAACGCCCTGCGTGGTCTCGGCATCGTCGAGGCCGTGCGCTGCGTGCTGTCCTACCTGTGGGTCAAGGTCCGCCCGCCGCAGGACCAGAGCACCTTCGAGGGCTGGGTCGCGGCCCGCTTCGGCTGGCGGCTCTACCGCATCTTCTTCAAGACCTACACCGAGAAGGTCTGGGGGATGCCCGCCACCGAGCTGCAGGCCGACTGGGCCGCGCAGCGGATCAAGAACCTGTCGCTGGGGACCGCGATCGTGCGGGCGCTGCTGCCGGCGCGCAACAACAAGGACGTCGCGAGCCTCATCGAGGAGTTCCAGTACCCCAAGTACGGCCCCGGGCTGATGTGGCAGCGGTGCACCGAGCACGTCGAGAGCCAGGGCGGCAAGGTCCGACTGAACACGGCCGTCGTCTCGGTCTCCCATCGCGACGGGCGAGCCGTGTCGGTCACGGCCCGGAGCGAGGGTGGCGTGACGACGTACGACTGCACCGACGTCGTGTCGTCCATGCCGCTGTCGGCTCTGGTCCGCGCGATGGAGCCTGCACCGCCGGCAAGCGTGCTCGCGGCTGCTGCGGGGCTGCGCTACCGCGACTTCCTCACCGTCGCGCTGGTCGTGCCGGAGAGTGCTGGCTTCCCCGACAACTGGATTTACATCCACGCCCCTGACGTGCGCGTCGGGCGGGTGCAGAACTTCGGGTCCTGGTCGCCGTACATGGTCAAGGACGGGCGCACTTGCCTCGGACTGGAGTATTTCGTCGACGAGGGGGACGAGCTGTGGGAGTCGACGGACGCCGAGCTGGTCGCGCTCGCCTCGCGCGAGCTCGCGGCGCTGGGGCTGGTCGCCGCCGACGCGGTGTCCGAGGGCTATGTCGTCCGGATGCCCAAGGCCTACCCGGTCTACGACGCGGAGTACGCCGGGCACGTCGCGACGCTGCGCGACTGGCTCGCCGAGCACGCCCCCAACGTGCACCCGGTGGGACGCAACGGGATGCACCGCTACAACAACCAGGACCACAGCATGCTGACGGCCCTGCTGACCTCGGCGGCGATCCGCGGACAGGCCAGCGGGCAGAGCGTCTGGGACGTCAACGTCGAGGACGACTACCACGAGGAGCAGACCGGGCGGCAGTCCGGAACCGGACGGGATGCACCCTTCCATCCGCTTCCGGACCGGGTGCTGGAGCTGCGCGAGGAGGCCGTCGCCTGAGCTGATCGGGCAATCGCCTGCGCGAGCGGGCCGCTCTGCGGCACCGTTGCGCCATGTCGCCTGACCAGACCGCGCAGCTGCGCGCTCTCGCGCGCTGGCACACCAGCCGCCGGGCCGTCGACGATCTGGTGGCGCCCATGCTGGAGATCGGTCCGATCGCCGTCGACCGGGTCAGTGAGCAGCTCGCCGATCTGCAGGAGCTGCTGCGTGACGAGCAGGCGGCGTTCGACGCCTTTGCCGCCCTCGTGGCCCAGACCAGCCCGGCCGGGGGCGTTGTGCTCGATCTGGTCAGTCGGCTGACCTCGGCGGACTAGCCCGCCACGAAGGACCGGATCCGCGACCACGCATCCGCGCAGGCGTTGGCGTGCTCAGCGAAGCTGCGGTCGAAGAACGAGTGCGGGGCGCCGTCGTAGACGACGTGCTCGACATGGACACCGGCCGCGCGGGCCCGCGCCGCGAGCTCCTCGGAATCGGTCGTGGGGATGCTCGGATCGTCGCCCCCCAGGAGCATCAGCAGGGGAGCGGCCATCCGGTCCGTGGCGTCGCCCACGAGGGCGGGGCGGCCGTAGAAGCCGATGCACCCGGCGAGGTCTGGGGTGTCGGCCGACTGGCGCCAGGAGTAGGCGCCGCCGAAGCAGAAGCCCACGGTGTAGATGCGGCTGACGCCCAGCTGGCGTAGGTGCGCCACGCCGGCCTGGACGTCGGAGGCGACGCCCTCGGGGGTGGTCTGCTGGACGTGCGGCCAGAACTCGAAGGTCTCCGTCCGGTCGTCGGTGTCCGCCGTACGGCCGAAGTAGTCGATGGCGACGGCCTCCAGGCCGATGCCGGCGAGGCGCTCGGCGAGATCCTTGTAGAAGGCGTGCAGGCCGCGGACGTCCGGGAGGACGACGATGCCGGCCCCCGTCGGATCCGCGGCCCGGGCCTCGAAGGCCAGCAGCGTGTTGCCGTCAGCGGCGGTGAGCCGCACGTCTGCCGTGGAGCGGGCGGGGACGTCTTCGGCGTCGGCCGGCGGGCGGCTGTCATCGCTGTGGCACATGAACGCTCCTTGCGGTCGGCTGCAGGGGTCCAGCCTGCCTTGCCGTCGCCCGGCGAAATAGATGAACGCTCAACCTTGTTCCTCTGTCAGCATGGTGGCGCCTCCACCGTCTAACGAGAGGGAGCAGCACGAGATGAGCACTGCTGCAGCCGACGCCCTGATCGACCCGAGGCACCCGTTTGCTGCGCATCTGCGGCACACCGCAGCCCGCGACGCCGCGGAGCCGCACGCGCTGTGGTCGCCGGAGGCCGGACCAGTGCCCGCGCTCTACCTCTCGCATGGTGCGCCCCCCACCTTCGAGCACGCCGCGTGGATGCGTGAGCTGCACGACTGGGCGCGGGCGCTGCCCAAGCCGAAGGCCATCCTCATCGTCTCGGCGCACTGGGAGTCCGACAGCATCGGCCTGACCAGCACGGTGCCCACAGAGTTGGTCTACGACTTCGGGGGCTTCGACCCGATGTACTACCGGATGCGCTACGACACCCCCGATCCCAGCGCCCTGGCTGCGCAGGTTCGGGCGCTGTTCCCCTCCACCGAGCAGGTCTATGAGCACCGGTCTCGCGGTCTCGACCACGGCGCGTGGCTGCCGCTGAAGGTCATGTACCCCGCGGGAGACATCCCGGTGCTGCAGCTCAGCCTGCCCACGTCGGACACCGGGAAGCTCCTGGCGCTCGGCGAGCGCTTGCGCCCGTTACGCGAGCAGGGCGTGCTCGTCATCGGGTCCGGCTTCATGACGCACGGCCTGCCCTACCTCGACTGGAGCCGGCCCGATGTCGTTCCCGGATGGTCCAGCGAGTTCGACCTCTGGGTCGCTGACGCGCTCGATCGCGGTGACGTCGACGAGCTCGCACACTTCCGCACCCGCGCGCCCGGGGTGCGCTACGCCCACCCGACGGTCGAGCACTTCACGCCGCTGTTCGTCACGCTCGGCGCCGCCACCGATCCCACCGCCGGGGTGACCACCGCGATCGAGGGCTTCGCGCTGGGTCTGGCCAAGCGGTCCTTCCAGGCTGCCTGACTCGCCTGCAACGATGACTGCGCAGGGGCGGTAGCTCAGCTGGTCAGAGCAGGGGACTCATAATCCCTCGGTCGTGGGTTCGAGCCCCACCCGCCCCACGACACGAGCCTCAGTGGCGAAGGATGTCGAAGGCGGCTGCGCCCTGGTCTCTGATGTCGGCTGGCACGAGGCGCCATGCAGGGGCCTCACGCTCGTCAAGCCGTCGTACGAGGCGGAGTCGGGTCCGGTCCTTGGGGGTCAGTTCCCGGTGCAGGCTGAAGGGATCGGGAACCAGCGAGCAGAGCAGCGCCAGGTCGCGTTCGTGGCGGCTGCTGTTCCCGGGTAGGCCGCAGGCCGCAGCTTTGGCGATGATCGCGCCGAGCAGCGACGGTCGCGGGATGAGTCCGGATCGGCCTTCGTGGAGCACCTCGACGAGCTCGGTACGGTGCAGCGCCTGTTGACCGCCGGGCACCTCGATCGTGCGCCCGGGCGGTGTGGTGGTCAGGTTGGTCTTCGGGCCCAGTCCTTCGGGGGCGAGCAGGTCGATGATGACAGGCGACGGCTGGGCTGGTCGTGTGTACCGGTGCGCCCGCCCGTCGGTGGTGATCGCTTCGAGGTCGAAGCCATGCTCCTCCAGCGCCGTGACGACAACGATCAGCGCGGACTGGTCGGCGCGGACGTCGGCGATGATGTCGCCGTCCTGACTGATCTGCGGAGGAACCTGGTCGTGCTCCAAGGCGTGCAGCAGCACCATCTGCCCGCCGATGAGAGTCCACTTCACAGGGAGCTCGGTGAGGTCGAGCAGGAGATGCCATAGCTGGTCCACGGGCGCGGCAAGGGGCGGCAGGGTCACGATCGGCGCGTTCACCTCAACGCCTGCAGCCGGTCCAGGAGCAGGCGTCGGCCGGCCTCGACGGCTCGCGGCTCGGCCGACTCCAAAAGGTCAGCCGCTAGCGCTGAGGCACCGACAACTTCGCGACCTTCGAAGGGCCAGACGCCATGGGGAATGCGGACGATCACGTTTCCGCCTGTAGGGAGGACCTGTGCATGCAAGGCCTTGGCGAGCGGGTTCCAGTGTTGTTCCTGGATGTACACCTCGAGCATCGGGTTGATTGCCAGCAGGTCGATGCCGGCCTGGACCGCTTGGCCGACACCGGCAGGGAGCACGGAGAACTCGGCGTCCAGCCGAGCGAGGCCGGCAGGATGCACCCGCACGTGTCTGACGCCGCTGCGTGCGCGCAGCAATCCTCGCCATTGATCGGGATCGGGCTCGTCCAGCGCGCGCAGCAGCGCCCTGACTTGGCTGCGAGCGACCGGTGAAAGCCATGCCGCGGCCCCGCCATCGAGCAGGTCCAGCAGGCCCCATGCTCGGGCCGGTGCCATCGGGCGTCCGGCCGCTCTTGGGTGCGCGCTCATTGCGGCCAAGGCGTCTGCGTCGATCAACCACAACCGGCCGCTGCGTCGTCCGGCAAGCCGCCCTGAGCGCAACAGCTGTTCGACACGAGAGCGGTCTACCCCCAGACGCGCGGCGGCCTCCGTGATGGACAGGTCCATCGCCGCCCCTTACGTCATCTCTCCGTACATCCGGATAGTTAACGTAACTAAACCACACGGGGTTCCAAGGCCAACTCATTTCCCTCGGTCGTGGGTTCGCGAGAACACGCCGCTCACTGGCGGCTCTGAGCCGCCAGCGCCTGTTGACTCGGCGGCCGACGACTGAGCACGCCTAGCCGCGTTCGGCGCCCTTGACCTTCACCCTGCGTCAGACCCCAGGATGCTCTCGTGGAGATGGACCGGCGCCTGACGATCGGTGAGTTTGCTGCCCTGACCGGGCTGACGGCGCGTGCGCTGCGGCTGTACGCCGAGGCTGGGGTCCTGGCTCCGATCGAGGTTGACGCGACCACCGGATATCGAAGCTATGCGCGGAGCCAGCTGGAACGTGCGCAGCACGTGCGCCTGCTTCGCGCGGCCGGCATCGCTGTGGCGGATCTCATCGAGGTGCTGGATGTTCCACCTGCCCGGGCGCTGGTGCGTCTGGACGAACACATGTCTGCACTGAACGCATCGCATGCGCAAGCCCGGGCCGCCATCGGACTCGTTCGAGCCCGCCTCACGACACACCAGGGAGTGGCCATGTCACGAACCACCGTGCGATCTGACCTGTTGGCCAGCGCCGTTGATGCGGCCAGCCGGTGTTGCGCGAGTGACGACGCTGGTGACAGTCCGTTGGTCGGCATCCGGCTACGGGTAGACGAGGCCGGGCTGCACTTCGTCGGCTCGGATAGGTACAGCGCGGCCTTTGCTGAGATCGCCTGTGACTGGACTGCATCCGTTGCCTCAGAAAGGCTTGTGCCACCTGGCTTCCTTGCCAGCGCAGCGGACAGCTGGCCGGCTGTGGTCGAGGTCGAGCTGGCCGAGGGAGAGCTACGGGTCAATGGCGAGACGGTGCCCACGCTCGACAAGATCTTTCCGAACGTCGATCAGTTTCTGCCTCACCTGGATCGGTTGGCGTCGGGTTGCGAGGTGTCCACGGCTGACCTGCTGGCGGCCCTTCCTGACACGGACGGTCCCGGTGATGCCGAGCCCATGGTGGAGCTGGAGTTTGTCCTCGAGTCGCAAGAGCTACGCATGACGCCACGCGGCCGGCGACTACCGCTCACCGATCGAGGCAAGTCCGTCCACCTGCGGGCGCGTGGAGACGTCGTCATGCAGAAGGCCTGGGTCAGCCCAGCCCGCCTGCGCACGATCTTGGCGGGGGTGGGTGACACCGCTGTGCTCAGCCTGGCGCGTCTAGAGCCCATCGCCATCGGTGATGCAGCCAACCCTGCGCAGCGCTTCCTGTTGATGCCGATGGCGCCGATGGATGTGGCTGACCTCCCAGCGGGCGTGAGCGCGTGAGTCAGCGCTGGTCGGCGACGGCGATCGGGGTGTCATAGTGGTCGCACCAGACCAGCACCGACCAGGCCTGACTCAGGTCCACGGACGAGGGCAGCGGGTAGGAGAAGCTGCCGCGTTCGGCCTTGAGCGCACCCAGCCGAATGCCCGTGCCCGGGGTGCGGTCCCCACGCGGTACCAGATGCGCCGAATGCCCTGAGGGCCCGGTGCATCCGCAGCGGGGAACTCACCGTTCGGGCTCGGCGGTCACCTCGGCTCGGCCGGGACCGACGATGCCCACCAGGGCGGGCACCGGATCGCCGATGTCCAGCCCGTCGTCGCTGATCGTCAGGCTGCGCACAGCGTTGTCATGCCGGCTCCCGCGCATCTTCAGCACGCTGACCGCGCGGGTGATGCTCCCCGGCTGCTCGAGGTAGCGCAGCGCGATGACCGTGTCGGCCAGGGTCGAGACATGTCCTTCGGTCAGCGAGCGACCACCGAGCAGGCCAGACGTCGACGCCGTCAGGAAGGTCGTGACGTTGCGGAACTTGGCGTACGACGTGAGGCTCACGACGAACTCGCGAAAGGCCTCGACGGTCCCGGCCCGCTCCAGCGCCGTCAGGCTGTCGACCACCATGCGAGCTGGCTGGAAGTCATCGATGACCTGCTTGATCTCCAGCAGGTGGTCGTCGAGGGACGCCTCCTCCGGGTAGACCGCCATCGCCCGGAGCAGTCCCTGGTCCTGCAGCCCCTGCAGCTGGCGCCCGGCGCCGATCGCGTTGCGGGCGATCTGCTCGATGGACTCCTCGTAGCCCAGGAGCAGCGAGCGCTCGCCGGCCAAAGACGCTGACGCCAAGAACTCCAGGCTGAGCAGGGTCTTTCCGGTCCCGGTCGGCCCCGCCACCAGCGTGATCGAGTCGCGCAGCAACCCGCCGCCCGACATCTGGTCGAGGGTCGGCACGCCCGTGCTGACCCGCACCGGCGCGCGGCCGGCGGTCATGGCCGACGTGGCGACGGGCAGCACGACGATGCCTGCGCCGGGCTGGATGGTGAACGCGTAGTCGCCCTTGTGGTGCGCCGCGCCCCGCATCTTCAAGACCTCGAGGCTGCGCCGCCGGCCCTTGCCCTCCCGGGCGTTGCGCAGCAGGACCACGTTGTCGGCGACGAACTCCTCGATGCCGTAGCGCGACAGCGAGGCGGCGGGGTCGGTCGCGGTCTCGACGGTCATGACGACGGTCTGTCCCGCGCTCCGCAGCTCGGCGACGAGCCCGCGCAGCCGTTGCCGCGCGACACCGGCGTCTTCGGACAGGGCGACGACGCTGTTCAGGCTGTCGATGGCGACCCGCTCGGCCGCGGTCTCGTCGACGGCCTTGCCGATCAGGGCGGCGAGGGCGGCAAAGCTGTACGGCACGGCCGCGCCGTCGGGGCCGATGAGGGGCGACGCGTCCACGAAGCGCCAGTCCCCGCTCGCCTCCCACCCCGCGATGTCCCAGCCCAGCGTCTGCAGGTTGGCTCGCAGATCGGCTGCAGGCTCCTCGAGCGTGACGAACACCGCGGGCTGCCCCCGGCGTACGCCCTCTGCCAGAAACTGCGCGGCAAAGACCGTCTTTGCGCTGCCGGCCTGACCCGCGACCACCGTCGCCCGCCGGCGCGGCAGGCCACCGAGGGTGACGTGGTCGAAACCGGCGATGCCGGTCTCGAGCTTGTCGATGCCGGAGGTCAGGCCAGCCCGGTCGCGGTCGACCGCGAGCGCGTCGGCGTCGCGGGCCGACCGCACCGACTGCGGCTCCTCGCGCTGCCCGCTCACGCCGAGCCCTGGTGACTGGCCACGCGGGCCCAGGCGGTCTTGCCGCCTGCGCTGTGCCGGGTGAGGCCCCGCTCGGCCGACAGGTCGCTGACAAGGGCCAGGCCGCGGCCGCCGTCACGCTCGTGGCCGCCGACCTCCGACCGGCCGAGATCGAGGTCGTGCACACCGATCATGACCTCGTCCTGCGTGGTGGCGATACCGATCTCCAGGGGAGTCCGGGCGTGGACGACGCCGTTGGTGAACAGCTCGCTCGCGATGAGGACCAGATCGGCGCGTACGTCGGCGGGCAGGTCCTGGGTGCGTTCAGAGACGAAGCGCCGGGCCAGGCGCACGTTGTGCGGTTCGGGCGCGAGGGCGAGGTGGGCGGTCGAGACGATCGCCGGTGATCCGGGCAGGGCCGCGCGCACGGCCTCCTCCCAGCTCACCCGAACCTCCGCCTCATCGCAGGACCGCCGCGTCTCGACGGTGACGGGGCCAGCCTAAGGAGTGGGGGAAGCATGCGCTAGGCCGATCGCCCGGACGCTCCGAGGGCGTCGAGGGCAGCCAGGTCCGCGGGCGACAGCGCGAAGTCGAGCTCGGCGTTGGTTGCGATCCGTCCGGGATCGGCCGACTTGGGGATCACGACCGTGTCGTGGTGCAGGTGCCAGCGCAGGATCACCTGCGCCGGGGAGCGCCGCACGCGGTCGGCGATGTCGACGATCACGGGGTGCTCCAGCGCGCCGTTGCGCAGCGCGCTGTAGCCCTCGAGGACGACCCCTCGCTCGGCGTGACCCTCGAGCACCCCGCGGTCGAAGAGCAGCGGGCTCCAAGAGATCTGGTTCACCGCCGGCGTCACGCCGGTCGCCGCCGTCAACGCGTCGATCTGCGCCAGGCTGAAGTTGCTGACGCCGATGTCGCGGGCGACCCCCTCGTCCCGGGCGGCCAGGAACGCCTGCCAGGTCGGGACCAGCTGCTCCGGCGCCGTTGGCCAGTGGATCAGCCACAGGTCGACCCAGGTCGTCCCCAGCAGGTGCAGGCTGTCCTGCAGCGTCGCCCGGGCGCGACCGGCGTGGTCGGGCGACAGCTTGGTCGTGAGGAACACGCCCGCGCGGTCCAACCCGCTGTCGCGGACGGCCTGCCCCACCTCCTGCTCGTTGCCGTACATCGTCGCCGTGTCGACGTGCCGGTAGCCGACCTCCAGTGCGGTCGTCGTCGCGCTCCGGGCGTCGTCGCCCCGCAGCTGCCACGTCCCGAAGCCCAGCAGGGGGAGTTGCGCGCCGCTCGGCAGCGGGACCGTACGGCGGGCGACCGGAGGGTGGGGGGTCATTCGCCGATGGTGCCTTACGGCGCCAGTGCGGCTGTGGCAGGTTGGCGGCCGGGGAGGCTGCCCGCCCCCGTCGTCGGTCGAGCCCGGAGAGTCGCCGTGAAGGTCCCGTTCAGCACCGCTGACTTCCTGCGCCGCGCCGAGGCCGTCTACGCCGACCGCCTCGGGGTCATCGACGAGCCGGCCCCGGCCCAGCACGGTGGTCTCGGCACGCAGTCGTACGGCGCCTTCGCCCGGCGTACAAGAGCTCTTGCGGCGGGGCTCGACGAGCTCGGGATCGGTGTCGGCGAGCGGGTCGCGATCGTGAGCCACAACAGCGCGCGACTGCTGGAGGGCTTCTTCGGCGTCTGCTCGTCCGGTCGGGTCTACGTCCCGATCAACTTCCGTCTCTCGGCCGCTGAGGTCGCCTACATCGTCGAGCACTCTGGTGCCAGTGTCCTGCTGCTCGACCCTGAGCTGGACGACGCCCTGTCAGCAGTCACGGCCGCGCACCGCATCGTCCTCGGCCCTGACTACGAGGCGCTGCTGCGCCCCGACGTCGCTCCCGTGCCCTGGGCCGGCGACGAGGACGCCACCGCCACGATCAACTACACGAGCGGGACCACCGCCCGCCCCAAGGGCGTGCAGATCACCCACCGCAACATCTGGGTCAACGCGGTGACCTTCGCGCTGCACGCCGGCGTGACCGATCGCGACGTCTACCTGCACACGCTGCCGATGTTCCACGCCAACGGCTGGGGCATGCCCTTCGCGATGACCGGGCTCGGCGTGCCGCAGGTCGTGCTGCGCAAGGTCGACGGGGCGGAGATCCTGCGCCGGATCGCGGCGCACGGCGTCACCGTCCTGTGTGCCGCCCCTGCGGTCGTCGCCTCGATCCTCGAGGCAGCGGCGGAGTGGGAGGGCGAGATCCCTGGCCGCGGCAGCGTTCGGGTCATCTGCGCGGGAGCTCCGCCGCCGTCGCGGACCATTGCCCGCATCGAGGCCGAGCTGGGCTGGGAGTTCCTGCAGATCTACGGGCTCACCGAGACCTCGCCACTGCTCACCATCAACCGGCGTCGGGCCGAGGAGGACGCGCTGGCGCCGGAGGAAGCCGCCCGGCGCCTCGCCCGGGCCGGGATGCCGGCGCTCGGGGTCGAAATCGCGCTGTCCGACCACGGCGAGGTGCTGGCCCGGTCCAACGTGGTGCTGGAGGGCTACTGGGAGCAGCCGGAGGCCACCGCGGAGGCGCTCGACGGCGGCTGGTTCCACACCGGCGACGGGGGTGTCCTCGACGACGAGGGCTACCTCAGCATCTCCGACCGGCGCAAGGACGTCATCATCACTGGCGGCGAGAACGTCTCCTCCATCGAGGTCGAGGACTGCCTCTTCTCGCACCCAGCCGTCGCGGAAGTCGCGGTGATCGGGGTGCCATCGGACAAGTGGGGCGAGACCATCAAGGCGCTCGTCGTCCTCGCGCCCGGTGCGCAGGCCAGCGAGGCCGAGCTGATCGCGCACTGCAAGACCCACCTCGCCGGTTACAAGGCACCCACCTCGGTGGAGCTGCGCACCGAGATCCCGCGCACGGCGACGGGCAAGATCCAGAAGTTCAAGCTGCGCGAGGTCTACTGGCAGGGCTACGACCGGCAGGTCAACTGACCCGCCCTAGGGTGGGCAGATGCTCTCCGACGACCCGTCCTGGTGGCGCAGCGCCGTCATCTACCAGGTCTACATCCGCAGCTTTGCTGACGGCAGTGGGGACGGCATCGGCGACATCGCCGGCATCCGCTCGCGGCTGCCCTACCTGGCCGGTCTCGGCGTCGACGCGCTCTGGATCAACCCGTGGTACCCGTCTCCGATGGCGGACGGTGGCTATGACGTCTCTGACTACCGCGCGGTCGAGCCGGTCTTCGGCTCCCTGGACGACGCCACGGCCCTCATCCGCGAGGCCCACGAGCACGGGCTGCGGGTTCTGCTCGACCTCGTGCCCAACCACACCTCCGACCAGCACGCCTGGTTCCAGGCCGCGCTGGCTACGCCGCCGGGCTCACCCGAGCGGGCGCGCTACCTGTTCCGCGACGGTCGAGGTCCGGCGGGCGACGAGCCGCCCAATGACTGGCGCAGCGTCTTCGGTGGAGCTGCGTGGACCCGAGAGCCCGGGCCCTCCGGTCAGTGGTTCCTGCACCTGTTCGCCCCGGAGCAGCCCGACCTGGACTGGACCAACCCGGAGGTCCGGGCCGACGTCGAGCAGACGCTGCGCTTCTGGTTCGACCGCGACGTCGACGGGTTCCGCATCGACGTGGCCCATGGCCTGATCAAGGCCGAGGGCCTGCCCGACCTCGGTGATGCGGCCGACCCCACCACGTCACGGCGCGCGAAGGATCACCCGCACTGGGACCGCGATGCCGTGCACGAGGTCTATCAGTCCTGGCGGACGGTCGCTGACTCCTACGACCCACCCCGGGTGTTCGTCGCTGAGGCCTGGGTGACCAACCCCGAGCGACTCGCGGCCTACGTTCGGCCCGACGAGCTGCATACCGCCTTCAACTTCGACTTCCTGCGCGCGCCCTGGCTCGCACCTGCGCTGCGTCGCACCATCGACGCGACGCTGCGCGATCACGCGGTCGTGGGGGCTCCGGCGACGTGGGTGCTGTCCAACCACGACGTGGCCCGGCACGTGTCGCGCTACGCCAGGCCGCAGAGCGACCGCCCGCTGCACAGCCTGCAGGACCTGGTCGGCGTGCCCGGTGACCTCGACCTCGGCCGGCGGCGGGCCGCCGCGGCAGCGCTGCTGATGCTGGCCCTGCCGGGCGGGGCCTACGTCTACCAGGGCGAGGAGCTCGGCCTGGAGGAGGTTGAGGACCTCCCCGACGAGGTGCTGGCCGATCCCACCTGGGAGCGCTCGGAGCACACCGACCGGGGCCGCGACGGCTGCCGAGTGCCCCTCCCGTGGGCAGGGGACGCGCCGCCGTACGGCTTCGGGACGAGCGCCTGGCTCCCGCAGCCGGCCGGGTGGGCGGCGCGCACCCCGCAGGCACAGGCCGGCGTCGAGGGCAGCTTCCTCGAGCTCTACCGGTCCGCCCTGACGCTGCGTCGGGACCACCCGGCGCTCGGCGACGGCGCCCTGCAGTGGCTCCCGAGTGTCGAGCAGGTGCTGTTGTTCCGCCGCAGCCCCGGGTTCGGCTGCCTGGTCAACCTCAGCGATGTCCCGGTTGCGCTGCCGAGCGGCGCCCGCCTGCTGCTCAGCAGCGCGCCGCTCGTCGACGGCCTGCTGCTCTCCGATGCGGCCGCCTGGCTGGAGCTGGCGGACTGAGCGACCCTGACGTCCTGTCGGGTGGGCGCCCGTGGCCACGTGGTCTGCGGGTCGGCCTGGTCGCGGGCGCCATCCTGGTCGCCCTGCTCAGCGGGGCCGACGCCGCGCTGCAGCCCTCGCGTGTCGATCGGCTGCTGGTGGCCGTTGCCGCGGCGGAGCGGACGAGCGACGCCAGCACGGCCCGGATCACCGCGGTCGTGCGGTATGCCTCGCCCCAGCTCGATGCCGCCGGCACGCCACCGGCGGTGCAACGCAGCCTGGAGCAGCTGGTCGAGCAGGCAGCGGCGCAGGCGCTGCCCGCGATGCGGCAGCGGCTGCGGGCCGTCGAGGCGACCGCGGCCCCGCGCTGGCGCCCGTCCCTGCGCGAGGCGAAAGCGACCTGCCTGGCCTACCTGCGGGACCGGGTGCGTGCGATGGCTGCCGTGGCGGCGTCGTACGACGCCCTGGCCGAACGGACGGACGCGACGGTCGGCACCCGGGAACTGGCCCGCGCCGCCCTGCGTCGGGTCGCGCCGCCAGCGCGGGTGGAGAGCGCCCTGCCGCGCAGGGGGGTCAGCCCTTGAGGCCGCCGGCCAGCAAGCCGCGCACGAAGTAGCGCTGCAGGGCGAGGAACACCGTCACCGGTACGGCGATCGAGACGAACGCGCCGGCGGTGAGGAGGTGGTAGGCGTTGCCGCGGGTTCCGCTGAGGTCGGCGAGCGCCTTGGTGAGCGGCGCGACGCCGTCACCGCCGCCCGCGAAGGTCAACGCGACGAGCAGGTCGTTCCAGACCCAGAGGAACTGGAAGATGCCAATAGCGGCGAGCGCGGGGGTGAGCAGCGGCAGGAGCACTTTGAAGAAGATCTGCACGTGCCGGGCGCCGTCCATCCGGGCTGCCTCGATGAGCTCGCGCGGGATCTCCTTCATGAAGTTGTGCAGCAAGAAGATCGCGAGCGGCAGGGCGAAGATCGAGTGGGAGATCCAGATCGACCAGAACGACCCGGCCAGCCCGGCCTTGACGTAGAGCGTCAGCAGCGGGATGAGCGTCACCTGGATCGGCACGATCTGCAGCGCGAAGACGACGATGAACAGCAGGTTGCGACCCTTGAAGTCGATCCAGGCAAACGCGTAGGCCGCGAGGGCGGCAAGCGCGATCGGGATGATGACCGATGGGATGACGATGATGAAGGAGTTGACGAAGTAGGCACCGAGCCCGGTGGAGCCCTCCGAGCTCAGCACGGTGCGGTAGTTGTCCAGCGTCACCTGGGGGTCGCTGAAGAAGGTCCACCAGCCGGTCGTCTTGATCTGCCGCTCGGGCCGGATCGACGAGATCGCCAGACCAAAGGTCGGGATGGTCCACAGGATCGCGATGAGGGCGGCGACGAGCGAGGCCCAGCGCGAGGTGAGCCGCTTCTTGGCCCGACCCGAGGCCTGCTTCATGGCGGCGACGGTCGGGGTCGTGGTCATGGGCAGCGCAGGAGGGGCCGCGTCGGCCGAGGCGGCGGTCATCGGGCGTCCGCGCTGCGCAGCTGCCGGATGTTGTAGACGACGATCGGTATGACGAGCAGGAAGAGCATCACCGCGAGAGCCGCTCCCAGTCCCTGGTTGTCGCTGCGGAAGCTCTGGCTGTAGAACTCGTTGGCGATGACGCTGGTGTCGAACTGCCCACCGG
>JANPHZ010000057.1:0-3180 GCA_031424715.1 Frankiaceae bacterium | reverse complement strand
GCAGTGCCAGGTTGAGTCGCCGGTGGGCGTCGGTGTCGACGCGTTCACCGACGGCGGCGCCCTGGGCGGCCGCGAAGGCACCGGCGCTGATTTCAAACAGGGGCACGCACGCGACAAGCGCCCGCTCGCGCAGGACGGGGTCGGCACGGCCCAGGTCCGCGACGTCCACCTCCTGTCTAACTCGTCTGTCTACGATCAACCACGCAGCTGCTTCAGCCAGGTGCTGAAGAAGTCCCGAAGCCCTGGCAGCTCCGCTGGGGTGGCGGGGATCTCGTGGTCCTGAAACCGGCTGAGGCTGTTGATGCTTTCGGCGAGTAGGGCCGGTGTGAATCCCTGGTCCAACACGGCGACCCGATCGAGGAGGAGATCGCGGTCGAACGACTTGGCGAGCTGGTAGACATCGGCGAAGTCGCGGGCTTCGGCCCGGTCGAACAGCGCGAGCACCTTTCGGGCCGCGAGTTCCTCCGGCGCGAAGGTGGGTCCAACGAAGGTGATGCTCGGCGGGAGCTGTGGCGGGCTGTCGAGGGCCAGGTCCACCAACAGAGCGTCGTCGCCTGTGACGGTGAGCCGGCAGAACGTGTCGGTGTCGTGGATCCGCGTGACGGTCCAGCCGCGCACCTGGAACTCCTTCTCGAGGGCGTCGCGAGCTGCAGAGACGTCGCCCGCCGTCGCCGTGAACAGGTCGAGGTCGCGCGTGGGCCGGTGGGTGAGGTGCTGGGCGAGCAGCCCGGCACCGCCCGCGAGCAGGAAGCCGATGCTCTCCGGCAAAGCGAAGAACAGCCGCGCGACCTCGACTTGGAAGGCGGTGAGTTCGCTGGGCTGGTCACCGCCGGTCATCGACGCGCCCGGATGACGGGCTCCCAAGCGGCACGCACCCTACGCGGCAGGACAAGCTCGGGCCACAGGTCCACGAGCAGCGCCCCGTCAACGTAGGTGAGGACGTCCTGGGCGGTTCCCTCCCGCAGCACGATCTCGTAGACCCGGGCGCGGTCGCCCCTGTCGGACAGGTCGAAGGTGTGCCCCGGTCCGGACCACTGGAGGTGGAGCGGCAAGACGATCCGCGCAAAGGCCTGATCCAGGGAAAGGCGAGGCAGAGCGGAGGGCACAACCAAGGGCCGCCCACCTCCGGAACCCTGAGAAAAGCGGATGCACCGTACGAGCGCGAGATCGTGGTCGGCCGCCCGCAACAGCCGCAAGGTCGTGGCCAGAGTTGGGTTCTTTCGGCCGCGCTCGTACGCCGACAGCGTGGGACGTGACGTCGCGCCTCGCTGGGCGAGTTCCTGTTGCGTCAGCCCGGCCTCGAGTCGCGCGCGTTCCAGCAGCGTGCGTTCCACGGGCTCCTCCGCAGGTATCCAAGTAGATACTATCACCTCCGCGCGGCGCCGGCAGTCGAATGTCGATCGAGTCAGTCGAGCTGCGCCAGGAGGACTCGGCAGCTCGTCGCAACAAGGTGCGGCGACGGTGCGCCACTGCTTGGTTCCGACTCGTCCGGCCAGGTAGGTGCCACCGAGCTTCATGGCCATCGAGATGGCGTGCGAGTCAGAGCCGGCCAGCAGCCAGTTGAGGGCGAGCGACTCTGCGAACCGCATCCGCGTCGGATGGCTACTGCGTCATCAGCGCGTCCGCATCAACGCGGCAACGTGCTCGTCGAGATCCACGTCGGAGTGGGTCGTGGACGCAGTCGGGGAGTTGCGGGAGGTCTCGGGCACGTCGGTGTGCAGCCCCACGCCGAGCCAGCGAGCACCCGGAGAGCCACGTCGAGCTCGGCGCGTGGCTTCCCTGCCTCGAGGTTGACCAGCCATCGGCGGGACACGCCGGCCGCCGCCGCCAGGTCTGCCTGCGACGCCATGATCAACGTGGCCCGCTACGCGTGCTCCCCCTCGCGCAGGACGACCTTTCCCGGCGTTGATCAACCGCCGGTCGGTCCTGCCCACGCGAGAAGGCGGGCTAGGAGCCCAGCTTGGCGAGGCCAGCGGTGGCGGTCGGCTCGTCGGGCTTGAGCGCCAAGGCCCGTTCGTACGCCGCCCGCGCCCCCGCCACGTCCTTGAACACGCCGCGGGCGTCACCCAGCGCCGCCCACAGCCCGGCCTCGGCCGGCAGGTCCACGACGGCCTGCTCGAGCCGCTTCTGCGCCACAGCGGCGCTGCCGTGCCGCAGCTGGAAGGTGGCCCAGTCGAGGATCGTCGAGCCGTTGGACGGGTCGAGCGCAAGCGTCTCGGCGTAGAGCCGGCCCGCCGCGGGGTAGTCACCGGCCGCTTCGGCGAGGCGGGCGGCGGTGCGCCCGGCGGCGATCTCGGCCTTGTCGACCCGGAAGGCCGCCTCGAAAGCCGCGCGCGCCTCGTCGGTGCGCTTGCCCAGGTTGTAGGTCTGGCCGATCCGGGTCCGGTAGGGACCGAAGCCGGGCTGCAGCCGCACGGCCACGCCGAACGCCGCCAGCGCCGGTGTCCCATCGCCGGAGTTGAGCGAGATGTCACCGCGGTGGGCGGCCAGGCTGGCCCGCAGCGGGCTGAGCGAGAGCCACATCGCGACGAGCGTCCCGACCGCCACGCCGCTCAGCAGGGCCAGGTCGAGGCCGGTCAGCGGCCGTGCGCGGACCTTCGGAGCTCGCCCGCGCTTGCCCCCCTCAACGACCGGCAGAGCGCCGGGCAGCCGGACCACCCGCAGCCGGGCACTGCCCGACGCGACGATCACGGCGGCGCCGAGGGTGAAGTTGAGGACCAGCAGCGGCACCTGGTCGATGGAGACGAGCGACTGCACCTGGTAGGCCGCCCACGCCCCACCGAGCCCGGCGAGCAGCAGCCGCTCCTGCCCGCGCAGCCGCCGGAACCCGCGCACCAGCGCGACGAGCACGACGACCAAAAAGAAGACGTACGCCGCCACGAGGAGCAGGCCGCCCTGCGCCAGGTGCTGCAGCGGCACGCTGTGCGCGGAGTCGGAGTAGGCGTCGCCGCCGACCGCGCGCGGGTTGGCCAGCGGCCGGTCGCGCCGCCAGTAGAGCCCGTAGGAGTCCATCCCGACGCCGGTCATTGGGGAGCGCTCCCACATCCGGATCGCGGTGCCCCAGTACCACGTGCGGGCGTCGTAGGAGATGCCGGTGAAGAAGGGCCGGGCCGGGCCGCTGCCCAAGACGCCGGCGAGCATGATCAGCACGCCCACGCCGGCAGCACTGGCCAGGGCCAG
>JANPHZ010000056.1:0-1847 GCA_031424715.1 Frankiaceae bacterium | reverse complement strand
CTTCCAGCTGCTGGCGTCGGTGCGCTCGGCGACGACGAGCACGTGCTTGCGCTCGCTGATCGCCGACAGCAGGCCGATCGCCGCCTTGGTCGAGGGCAGGTCGCTGCCGGTCAGGCTGTCCACGACGTGCACCCGGCCGTGGCGCACCCGGTCGGACAGGGCGCCGCGCAGGGCAGCGACCTTCATCTTCTTGGGCGTGCGCTGGGAGTAGTCGCGCGGCTTGGGACCGTGCACCACGCCACCGCCGACGAACTGCGGGGCGCGGGTCGAGCCCTGACGGGCGCGGCCGGTGCCCTTCTGGCGGTAGGGCTTCTTGCCACCACCGCGCACCTCGCCCCGGGTCTTGGTCGAGTGCGTGCCCTGGCGGGCGGCGGCGAGCTGCGCGACGACAACCTGGTGGATCAGCGGGATGTTGACCTGGACGTCGAACACCTCGGCCGGCAGGTCCACCGTGCGGCCGGAGGCGCCGCCGGTCGTGCGGACCTCGAGCGTCAGGTTGGTGGCGGGGGCTTCGACAGTCGAGGTGCTCACTTGACGACACCACCCTTTCCGAGGCCGTTCTTGACGGCGGTCTTGACCAGGACGACGCCGCCGGTCGGGCCCGGGATGGCGCCCTTCACCAGGTAGAGGCTGTTGTCCAGGTCGACGGCGTGGATCGTGAGGTTCTGCGTGGTGGTGCGCACGTGACCCATGCGGCCGGCCATCCGGGTGCCCTTGAAGACGCGGGCCGGGGTGGCGCAGGCGCCGATGGAGCCGGGCTTGCGGTGGTTGCGGTGGGCACCGTGCGAGGCGCCGACACCCTTGAAGTTGTGCCGCTTCATCACACCGGCGTAGCCCTTGCCCTTGCTGGTGCCGACGATGTCGACCGTGGTGCCCGCGGCGAACAGCTCAGCGCTGATCTCCTGACCCACGGTGTAGTTGGCGGCGTCACCGGTGCGGATCTCCACCAGGTAGCGGCGCGGAGGCACGCCGGCCTTGGCGAAGTGGCCGGCCTCGGGCTTGTTGACCTTGCGCGGGTCGATCGCGCCGTAGGCGATCTGGACCGCGCTGTAGCCGTCCTTGTCCGGGGTGCGGATCTGCGTGACCACGCACGGGCCGACCTTGACCACGGTCACCGGGACCATCCGGTTGTTGTCGTCGAAGACCTGTGTCATGCCGAGCTTCTCGCCCAGCAGACCGGCGACGGCGCGCGCGGTCGGCTTGGGGGAGCTCAGGTAGCTGGCTGCCATGTTCCCTACGTCCTAGAGCTTGATCTCGATGTCGACGCCCGCCGGGAGGTCGAGTCGCATGAGCGAGTCCACCGTCTTCGGCGTGGGGTCGAGGATGTCGATGAGGCGCTTGTGCGTCCGCATCTCGAAGTGCTCGCGCGAGTCCTTGTACTTGTGCGGCGAGCGGATGACGCAGTAGACGTTCTTCTCCGTCGGCAGCGGCACCGGGCCAGCGACCTGCGCGCCCGTGCGGGTCACCGTCTCGACGATCTTGCGCGCCGAAGAGTCGATGACCTCGTGGTCGTAGGCCTTGAGCCGGATGCGGATCTTCTGTCCCGCCTTGGTGGTGGTGTTCCTGTCTGCTGGTGCCGCTGAGGCGAAGGTCTGGCTGGTCTGGCTGGTGGTGCAGGCGGTACGGCGGCCGGCTCGCGAGAGCGGCGGCCGCCGTACCGACCGGACTACTTGGTGATCTTGGTGACGCGCCCGGCGCCCACGGTCCGGCCGCCCTCGCGGATGGCGAAGCGCAGGCCCTCCTCCATGGCGATGGGCTGGATGAGGGTCACCTTCATCTCGGTGTTGTCACCGGGCATGACCATCTCGGTGCCCTCGGGCAGGTCGACGACGCCCGTGACGTCCGTG
>JANPHZ010000055.1:0-2800 GCA_031424715.1 Frankiaceae bacterium | reverse complement strand
GGGACCGCGCGACGTGCGCCTCTTCCTCGACGGCGACCTGCAGTTCTCGAGCGCCGACGAGTACCGCTACCACGAGCTGCTCGTGCACCCGGCGATCACCCCCGGGGCGCGCAGCGTCCTCATCCTGGGAGGCGGCGACGGTCTCGCAGCCCGCGAGGCCCTGCGCCACCGCGGCGTGCAGCGGATCGTCGAGGTCGAGCTCGATCCCGCGGTCCTGGCGCTCGCGCGCACGGACGAGCGACTGCGCACCCTCAACGCCGGGTCGCTGGAGGATCCGCGGATCGAGGTCGTCGTGGACGACGCGATGCGCTGGCTGCGCACGGCCACCGAGCAGTTCGACGCCGTCATCGTGGACCTGCCCGATCCGGACTCACCACCGACCGCCAAGCTCTACTCGCAGGAGTTCTATGGCCTCGCCGCGGCGCGGCTGGCCCCCGAGGGCCGGATGGTGGTTCAGGCCGGCTCGCCCTACTTCGCGCCGGAGGCGTTCTGGTGCATCGAGCGCACGATCGCGGCGGTCGGGTTGCAGACCACGCCGTACCACGCCGATGTGCCCAGCTTCGGCGACTGGGGGTTCGTCCTCGCTGCGCGTGGGGGAGCGCCGCGGCCCACCGTGAGCCCCGAGGTGGCCGGGCAGCTGCGCTTCGTGGACGAGGCCGTCCTCGCCGCGTCGATGGTGTTCCCGCCCGACCGGGCCCGGGCCCGCAGCACCGTCGAGGTGTCGACCCTCGATCGCCCGCGGATCGTGGAGTACGAAGCCCGCGGCTACCGCGACTACTGACCCGTCAGGGCGAGAACGTCAGCGGGTCGGGGAGAAGGCCCGCAGCCGCAGGCTGTTACTGACCACGAACACCGACGACAGGGCCATGGCCGCACCGGCGATGAGCGGGTTGAGCAGACCCATCATCGCCAGGGGCAGCGCGGCCACGTTGTAGCCGAACGCCCAGAACAGGTTGCTCTTGATGATGCGCAAGGTGCGGCGGGACAGCCGGATCGCGTCGGCCGCTGAGCGCAGGTCGCCGCGGACGAGTGTCAGGTCGCTCGCCTCGATCGCGGCATCCGTGCCGGTGCCCATGGCCAGCCCGAGATCGGCCTGCGCGAGCGCGGCAGCGTCGTTGACGCCGTCACCGACCATCGCGACAACGCGGCCTTGCTCCTGCAGGCGCCTGACCTCGGCCACCTTGTCCGCGGGCAGGACCTCGGCGAGCACCTGCTCGATGCCGACCTGCGCGGCCACGGCTTCGGCAGCCGCCCGGTTGTCGCCTGTAAGCAGGATCGGGGTCAGGCCGAGGGCCTTCAGCTGCTGGACAGCCTGGGCGCTGGTCGGCTTCACGCCGTCGGCGACGACGAGGACCCCGGCGACGTGACCGTCCCAGCCCGCCACGATCGCGGTCTGACCCAGGGCCTCGGCCTGAGCCTTGGCCGTGCGCAGGTCCTCGGACAGGTGCAGGCCCCAGTCGGCCGCGAAGCTCTCCCTGCCTGCGACGACCGCCACGCTGCGCCCGTCCAGCTCGACCACGCCTTGGACCCCGAGGCCGGCGGCGTTCTGGAAGTCGGTGACCGGCGGCAGGGCGCCGGCGCGCGCTGCGGCGGCGGCGATGGCTTGCGCGATCGGGTGCTCGGAGGCGCCCTCGACCGCCCCGACGATCCGCAGCAACTCCGCCTCGTCGATGCCCGCTGCCGGTGTGACGCTGACGAGCGTCATTTGGCCGGTGGTGACGGTGCCGGTCTTGTCGAGGACGATCGTGTCGACGCGGCGGGTCGACTCGAGGACCTCAGGCCCCTTGATGATGATGCCGAGCTGCGCGCCGCGGCCGGTGCCGACGAGCAGGGCGGTAGGCGTCGCGAGCCCGAGCGCGCAGGGGCAGGCGATGATGAGCACGGCAACCGCGGCGGTGAAGGCCGCGGTGGCGCCCTCGCCCGTGCCGAACCAGAAGCCCAGGGTCGCTGCCGCCAGCACCAGGACGACCGGCACGAAGACCGCGCTGACCCGGTCGGCCAGCCGTTGCACCTGCGCCTTGCCGCTCTGGGCCTCGGTGACGAGCCGGGCGATCTGCGCCAGCGCCGTGTCGTTGCCGACACGGGTGGCCCGCACGACCAAGCGGCCGCCGGCGTTGACCGTCGCCCCCGCGACCGGGTCGCCGGGCCCGACCTCGACCGGGACGCTCTCGCCGGTCAGCAGGCTGGCGTCGATCGCACTCGTGCCCTCGACCACCTCTCCGTCCGTCGCGACCTTCTCCCCAGGGCGTACGACGAACAGCTCGCCGACCGCCAACGACTCGACCGGGACCCGGGCCTCCACCCCGTCGCGCAGGACGGCGACGTCCTTGGCGCCGAGCTCCAGCAGCGCCTTCAGCGCGGCACCGGAGCGCCGCTTGGCGCGGGCTTCGAAGTAGCGGCCGGCCAGCAGGAAGACGGTGACGAGGGACGCGACCTCGAGATAGATCTCGTCGGAGCCCTGCCCTCGCGCGATGGTGAAGGAGAAGTCCATCGTCATGCCCGGCTGACCGGCGTCGCCGAGGAACAGCGCGTAGAGCGACCAGAGGTAGGCACTGATCGTGCCGAGCGAGATGAGCGTGTCCATGGTCGCCGCGCCGTGCCGGGCGTTGGTCCAGGTGGCCCGGTGGAACGGCAGGGCACCCCAGAGCACCACCGGGCTCGTCAAGGTGAGGGCGAGCCACTGCCAGGAGGTGAACTGCAGGGCCGGGATCATGCTCATCGCCAGCACCGGCAGCCCGAGCGCCGTCGACACGATGAGCCGGTCGCGCAGCGCACGGGTCGGATCGGTCTCGGCGGCGGG
>JANPHZ010000054.1:0-5466 GCA_031424715.1 Frankiaceae bacterium | reverse complement strand
GGGTGCAGGTCGTGCACTCGGCGATGGTGGGCGACGACGTCGACCGGCTGGCCCGCGCGCTGCGCCGGGCCCTCGAGGACGCCGACGTCGTGGTGCTCACCGGCGGCCTCGGCCCGACGGTCGACGACCTCACCCGGGACGCCGTCGCCCTCGTGGCCGGCGTCGAGCAGGACAGGCGGCCGGAGATCGAGCAGGAGCTGCGCGACCGGTTCGCCGCCTTCGGCTACGACATGCCCGAGGCCGTGCTCCGGCAGGCCGACGTCCCCCGTGGCGCCGACGTCCTCGGCAACCCGGTCGGCACTGCCCCCGGGCTGCGGCTCGAGGTCTCCGGAAAGCTGGTCTTCGCCGTCCCGGGCCCGCCGCACGAGATGCGCGCCGTCATGGCTCCCGTGCTGGCCGAGCTGGCCGGCCGCTCCGGCACGGTCCTGCACACCCGGCAGCTGCACTGCGCGGGCACCGGCGAGTCGAACGTCGCGGAGGTCGTGGAGGCCGCCGTCGTCGTGCCCGACGGCGTGCAGCTGGCCTACCTCGCGGGTGGCGGTGTCGTCCGGGTCCGCTTCACCGGCGCCGACGACGCCGTCCTCGCGCGCCTCGCCGACGAGGCGGCCGCCGCGCTCGGCGACGACGTGTGGGGCCGCGACGCCGACACCCAGACCGTCGTCGTGCACCGCCTGCTCGCGGGCGCCGGGTCCACCGTCGCGGTCGCGGAGTCGCTCACCGGCGGCCTGCTCGGCGCGGCGCTGTCGGCCGACCCCGGGTCCTCGGCCGGCTTCGTCGGCGGCGTGCTGGTCTACGCCACGCCCCTCAAGGCCGCGCTGGCCGGCGTGCCCCAGGACGTCCTCGACGCCGACGGCGCGGTGTCGGAGGCGACCGCGCGCGCGATGGCCGAGGGCGTGCGCGCCCGCACCGGCGCCAGCCACGGCGTCGCCCTCACGGGGGTCGCCGGCCCCGACCCGCAGGAGGGCCACCCGCCCGGCACGGTGCACCTCGCCGTCGCCGGACCGACCGGCACCCGGCACCGCACGGTCCGGCTGCCCGGCGACCGGGAGCGCGTCCGGGCCCTCGCCGTCACGCTCGCGCTCGACCTGCTGCGGCGCGTGCTGCAGGCGGGAGCAGGGACGACACGCTGAGCGTTGTGCTGACGGCGGACGACGGCACGGCACGCGTGCCGCCGGACGGGGTCGCGGGTACGGTGGCCCGCATCGAGACGTCCCGGGGAGGTGAGCGGGTTGGCAGTGCTCCGCACGCTGCTCGGTGACGCCCTGCGGGAGACCCGCCTGCGCCAGCAGCGCACGCTGCGCGAGGTGTCCGGCGCGGCCCGGGTGAGCCTGGGCTACCTGTCCGAGGTCGAGCGCGGGCAGAAGGAGGCCTCCTCCGAGCTGCTCGCCAGCATCTGCCGGGCCCTCGGCGTCCGCCTGTCCGACGTCCTGCGCGAGGTCAGCGAGACCCTGTCGGTCATCGAGCCCGAGCCGGTCCCGGTGCCGGACACCATCGGCACCGCCGTCCCCGCGCCGCTGCCGACCCTGCCGGTGGCGCCGGCGGTGCGGGCTCCGCGCGACGTCGTCGCCGCTGCCTGATCCCGGGGTGACGGCGGCCGCGGTCCGGGCCAGCGACGCTCCGGCTCGTCCGCCCGGGTCTGGCGCGGTTGCCGCTGACCCGTCGTCACTGCCGGACGTCGCGCTGCGCACGGCGAGCACCGCGACCAGACCCACCACGACCGCCGCGATCAGCGGCACCCGGTTACGACCCGCCACGAATCCCCCTCGTCAGACTGCCGCCCATGCTGTCACGGCCAGGGCGCCGAGGGTGGCTGTGCGCGCCGGTCAGGCAGCGGCGACGTCGCGCAGAGACCGGACGGTGGGCACGGCCTCAGGGGTCGCCTCGGCGAGCTGCGGGCGCAGCGGCACCGGCGCCGGCTCGATCGCGTCGAGGGTGTCGCTCACGTCGCGCAGGACGTCGGACAGCCGGACCCCGAGCGCGCCGCAGATGCTGGCGAGCAGCTCCGACGACGCTTCCTTCTGCCCGCGCTCGACCTCGGACAGGTAGCCCAGGGACACCCGCGCCCCGGTCGAGACCTCGCGCAGCGTGCGGTTCTGGCGCAGCCGTACGGCGCGCAGTGACTCACCCAGCAGGGTGCGAAGGACGACCATGTCGCCACCTCCTGTCTCCTGGCCTGACGACCGTGCTCGCCACGCTACCCGCGCCTACCTGCTCAGCTCACGTCGAAGCAGGTCCAGGCCCGCATTGACCGCCCACGCGCGCACCCGCTCGCGGTCGCCCGGCAGGCGCAGCGATCGCACCGCGCTGCCGTCGGGACCAGCCACCGCCAGGTGCACCGTCCCGACGGGCTGTCCCTCCTGCTCGGTCGGCCCCGCGACCCCGGTCACTCCCACGCCGTACGACGCGCCGAGCCGCTCCCGGGCGCCGGCAGCGAGCGCCGCGGCGGTCTCCGGAGAGACGGCCCCGACCGAGGACAGCAGGGGGCCGGGCACGCCGGCGAGGCTCTCTTTGAGATCGGTGGCGTAGACGACCAGCGACCCGCGGAACGTCGCTGAGGACCCGGGCATCGTCGACAGCGCCGCGCCCAGCAGCCCGCCGGTGAGCGACTCGGCGACCGCGACAGTCGCCCCGCGCTCGACCAGGAGGCCGTGCACCACCTCATCCAGCAGGGCGCCGTCGCGGCCCCACACGTGGTCGCCGAGGGCTGCCGCGACCTGATCGGCCAGCGCAGACAGCGTCGCGTCATCGGTGCCGGTGAAGCGCACCCGCACGATGCCGCGCCCCGCGAGGTAGGCGAGCGCGACGCCGCCGGGCACGGCCACGGTGCGCTGCACGATCTCGGCCACCGCCGACTCGCCCAGCCCGCTGGTGTGGACCGATCGGGTGATGACCGGTTGCCCGGACAGCGCGCGGAGTTCCTCGAGCACCGGCGCGATGACCGCCTGCAGCTCGTGCGGCGGCCCGGGCAGGGCGTAGAGCAAGCGGCCGCCCACCTGCAGTCGCAGCCCGGGCGCCGTACCCACCGGGTTCTCCAGCGGCACAGCCCCACGTGGCACGGCGGCCTGCTTGAGCACCTCGGCCGGCATGGCATAGCCGTACGCCGCGAAGCGGTCACGCAGCTGCTGCTCGCGTTCGGCGACCCGTTCTAGCGCCACCCCCGCCACGGCAGCGACGGCTTCGCGGGTGACGTCGTCACTGGTCGGCCCGAGGCCCCCGGTAACGACGACGACGTCGGCCTCGGCGAGGGCGAGCGAGATCGCCGAGATCATCCGCGGCAGGTCGTCACCGACCGCCACGGACGACACCACGGGGATGCCGACCGCAGCGAGCTGGCCGCCGAGCCAGGCGGCGTTGGTGTTGACGGTGTCGCCGAGCAGCAGCTCGTCCCCGACCGCCACGACCGCCGAGGTCAGGCTCACCGGGCAGCACGGCGGGCCCGCTTCATGGCGGCCCGATCACTGGTCTGGCGCAGCGTCAGCGCCCGGGCGACGTAGTCGACCCCGGTCACCACCGTCACGGCCACGGCGGCGGTCATCACGGCCGCGCGACCGCTCGCCAGCAGGCCAGACAGCGGCAGGACGTAGAGCCCGATCGCCAGGCCCTGCAGGAGGGTCTTGAGCTTGCCGCCCCGACTGGCCGGGATGACGCCGTGGCGGATCACCCAGAAGCGCAGGGCGGTCACGCCGACCTCACGCACCAGGACGACGACCGTGACCCACCACGGCAGCAGGCCCAGGCCGGACAGCCCGATGAGCGCGGCGCCGGTCAGCGCCTTGTCCGCGATCGGATCGGCGAGCTTGCCAAAGGACGTGATCAGGTTGCGGCTGCGGGCCAGCTTGCCGTCGACCCAGTCGGTGTACGACGCCACGGCGAAGACCACGAAAGCGCCTATCCGCCAGGCGGTCTGCTGCCCTTCGTCGTAGAGCAGCGCACCCAGGAAGACCGGGACAAGCACCAGTCGCAGAACGGTCAGCTGGTTGGCGATGTTGAGGTTGGAGACCCGCGAGACCGGCATGGCTGCCGGGTCACCCGGGCCCTGCGTCGTGCTCACGCGGGCGCCGGCACCGGAAGCTCGACGAGTTGCGCTATCAGGTCGACGCCGTCCGAGCCGACGACGCGCGCCGTGACCAGCTGCCCGGGCGCCAGCCCGATCCCTTGGACCATGGTGGTGCCGTCGACGTCAGGCGCCTGGTGGGCCGCGCGCCCCTCACCATCGTCGGTCTCGACCAGCACCGTGAGCAGCTCACCGAAGCGCTCCTCGGCGCGCTGCGCGGTCAGCTCCTCGACCAGCGCGGTCAGCCGGGCCACGCGCGCGCTCACCTCGTCGGGATCGACCTTGTCCGGCAGGCCCTCGGCCTCGGTGCCGTCCTCGTCGGAGTAGCCGAAGACCCCGATTGCGTCGAGCCTGGCCTCGCTCAGGAAGCGCTCGAGCTCGACGACATCGGCCTCGGTCTCACCGGGAAAGCCGACGATGACGTTGCTGCGCACCCCCGCTGTCGGCGCCGCGGCGCGGATCTGCGCGAGCAGGTCGAGGAAGCGCTCGGTGTCACCGAACCGGCGCATCCGGCGCAGCACCGTCCCGGAGGCGTGCTGGAAGCTCATGTCGAAGTAGGGCACGACCCCGGGCGTGCTGGTCAGCACCTCGACCAGCGACGGCCGCATCTCGGCCGGCTGCAAGTAGGACAGCCGCACCCGCGGCACGATCTGGGCGAGCTCGGGCAGGAGCGTCTCGAGCAGCCTGATGTCACCCAGGTCCTTGCCGTACGACGTGGAGTTCTCGCTCACCAACACCAGCTCGCGCACGCCGTGCTCGGCCAACCAGCGCGCCTCAGCGAGCACGTCGGACGGCCGCCGAGACACAAACGCGCCGCGGAACGACGGGATCGCGCAGAACGCGCAGCGCCGGTCGCACCCGGAGGCGAGCTTCAGCGGCGCCACCGGACCGTTCTCCAGCCGTCGGCGCATGACCACCGGTCCCCCGGCGTGCCCGGGGATGCCGATGTCGATCGCACCCGGCTCGACCGCCGCGGCTCGCTGGACCGGTGAGATCGGCAGCAGGGTCCGTCGATCGCCCGGCGTGTGGCTGGGGATCGCCACTCCGTCGAGCACCGATTGAAGGTGGGTCGACAGGTCGGCGTAGGAGTCGAAGCCGAGCACCGCGTCAGCCTCGGGCAGCTGCGCGGCCAGGTCCTTGCCGTAGCGCTCGGCCAGGCAGCCCACCGCCACGACCTTGCCGCCGCCGTCACCCGCGGCGAGCAGGGTGTCGATGGAGTCCTTCTTGGCCTGCTCGACGAAGCCACAGGTGTTGACGACGGTGACGTCGGCGCGGTCTGTCTCCACCAGGTCCCAGCCGGCGGCGTCGAGCCGGCCGGCGAGCTCCTCGGAGTCGACCTCGTTGCGGGCGCAGCCCAGCGTCACGATCTGCACGCTGCGCCGGGTGGTCATCCCCGCGAGTCTAGGCGCGCG
>JANPHZ010000053.1:0-7329 GCA_031424715.1 Frankiaceae bacterium | reverse complement strand
CGACGCCCTGGATCTTCGCGACGACGAGCTTGCCGAGCTCGTCGACGTTCTTGGCCTCCGCGCGCACGATCACGTCGTACGGGCCGGTGACGTCCTCGGCCTGCGCGACGCCGTCGAGTGCGGCGATGGCCACCGCGACGGCGGCCGCCTTGCCGACCTCGGTCTGGATGAGGATGTAGGCCTGGACCACGGTGAAGGTCCCCTTCTGGAAGGCTGGCGGGCACGGAAGATGACTGCGGACGCTACCGCACGACAGGTCGGCGAGTTCGCGCTGATCAGCGCCGTCCTGGGCCGGTTGGGCAGCTCCTCCCACGTCGTGCTCGGACCCGGTGACGACGCTGCGGTGGTGACGGCGCCGGACGGTCGGGTGGTCGTCTCCACCGACGTGCTGGTGCAGGACGTGCACTTCCGGCTCGACTGGTCCTCGGCCTACGACGTGGGACGTAAGGCCGCGGCGGTCAACCTCGCGGACATCGCGGCGATGGGCGCGGTCGGCACCGCCCTTGTCGTCGGGCTGGCCGCCCCCGCCGACCTGCCCGTCGCCTGGGCGCTCGCACTCACCGACGGCCTGCGCGACGAGGCGAGCGTCGTCGGGGCGAGCGTGGTCGGAGGTGACCTGGTCCGGGCGGAGCGGATCGTCATCAGCGTGACGGCGCTGGGGGACCTGCAGGGACGTCCTCCCGTCACCCGGGCCGGAGCGCAGGTCGGCGACCTGGTGGTGCTGGCCGGTGAGCTCGGGCGGTCAGCGGCCGGGCTGGCGCTCCTGCAAGCCGGCGAGACCGAGGGCCCGCTGGTCCAGGCTCATCGCCAGCCCACCCCGCCGTACGCCCTCGGTCCGGCTCTGGCGCAGGCCGGGGCGCACGCGATGTGCGATGTCAGCGACGGCCTGCTCGCCGACGCGAGTCACCTCAGCGCGGCGAGCGGGGTGCGCCTGGACCTCGACGACGCCGACGTGGCGTTCCTGACCGGCGGCGAGGACCACGCGCTGCTCGCGACCCTCGCGCCGGGCGCGCATCTCCCGGCCGGCTGCCGGGTCATAGGCAGGGGTCTTGAAGGAACCGGCGTAAAGGTCGCCGGGCAGGTCTGGGTGCCGCCCGAGGGCAGCAGCGCCGGTTGGGACCACTTCGCATGAAGCGCGTGCTGGCGATCGCGGGCTCGGACTCGGGGGGCGGCGCCGGGCTGCAGGCCGACCTCAAGACGATGCTGGCCTGCGGGGTGCACGGCATGAGCGTCGTGACCGCTGTGACCGCGCAGAACAGCGTGGGGGTCCACGGGGTCTGGCCCGTGCCGGTGGCCGCCGTCCTGGAGCAGTACGACGCGATCGTGGACGACATCGGCGTTGATGCGGTCAAGACCGGGATGCTCGCGTCGGCCGAGCTCGTCGCGGCCGTCGCCGGGCGGCTGCGCGACCTCGCCGGCAGCGCCCCCGTGGTGGTGGACCCCGTCGCGGTCAGCAAGCACGGCGACCCGCTCCTGGAGCCGGCGGCCCTGGACGTGCTGCGCCGTGAGCTGCTGCCCGTCGCGACCGTGGTGACGCCCAACCTCGACGAGGTGCACCAGCTCACCGGCGTGCGCGTGGACAGCGCCGCCGACCTGCACCGCGCGGCAGAGGCGGTGCTGGCCTTCGGGTCGACGTGGGTGCTGGTCAAGGGCGGGCACCTGTCGGGTCAGCCGATCGACCTGCTCACCGACGGGTCCGAGTCGCACCTGCTGCGGGCTGCGCGCGCGGACAACCGGCACACGCACGGCACCGGCTGCACGCTCGCGTCGGCGCTGGCGTCGTTCCTCGCCCAGGGTGACCCGATGCCGGTGGCGGCCGGTCGTGCCAAGGACTACGTCACCGGGGCGCTCGGCGCCGGCTTCCGGCTCGGCGAGGGGATCGGCCCCGTCGACCACGGCTGGCGCTGGAGGTGACGGGCGGTCAGTTCTCGTCCCAGGCGGCGTCCTCGGCGTCGAGCCGGTCATTGCGCTCCTGGACCGAGGTGAGTGCTCGCTCGGCGTCGTCGCGGGTCGGGTAGGGGCCGAGCCTCACCTCCGCCCGGCAGCCCTCGTCGGTCTCGACGGTGTCGTGATCGGTGCACCACCAGTAGCTCATGCCGAGCAGGGTGCCACGATGCACCCGTTCTCAACCCCCTCGAACCCCTCAGGAGCACGCGTGGCTGTCTATGCCCTCGGTGACCGGGTCCCGTCCGTTCACGCGGACGCCTTCGTCCACCCCGACGCGACCGTGATCGGCGACGTCACGCTGGGGGAGGGGGCGACGGTCTGGCCCGGGGCGGTCCTGCGCGGCGACTACGGCACCATCACGGTCGGCGCCCGGACGTCGATCCAGGACGGCACCGTCGTGCACGCCACGCACGACAAGGCCACCACGATCGGCAGCGACTGCGTCGTCGGGCACATCGCCCACCTGGAGGGCTGCACGATCGAGGACCGCTGCCTTGTCGGCTCGGGATCAGTCGTGCTGCACGACGTGATCGTGCGCAGCGGGGCGCTCGTGGGAGCCGGCGCCGTGGTCAGCAACGGCACCGAGGTGCCGGCGCACGCGATGGCGCTCGGCATCCCCGCGAAGATGCGGCTCGACGCGGTGCCGGACGGCGCCTTCGAGCTGGCCGTCGCGATGTACGTCCAGAACGGCGCCCGCTACAAGACCGAGCTGCGCCGACTGGACTGAGACGCGAAGCGGCCCGGCTTCCCCGAGGGGACGCCGGGCCGTCGTACGTCGTGGGTGGTGGCGCCTAAGCGCGCACGACCTTGCCGGCCTTGATGCACGAGGTGCACACGCCGAGCTTCTTGGGGGTCTTGCCGACCATCGCGCGCACGGTCTGGATGTTGGGGTTCCAGCGGCGGCGCGTCCGGCGGTGGGAGTGGCTGACCGACATGCCGAAACCCGGCCCCTTGCCACAGACATCGCAGACGGCAGACATGCAGAAACTCCCAGCAGAAGGCGTACGAGGAAGCCCGGCACTGCCGGGCGGTGCGCTCAGGCTAGCAGGGGCTCGCCCCCCGGACGGTGTGACCGGGATAACCTCCGCGCAGTCCAGGGAAGGCGGCAAGCGTGCAGCAGGCGGCAGCGGTGGCACCCACCTCGGTGCCTCCGGTGGTCTGCCCGGCGCTGGAGACGCTCGACGCCGCGGCCCTGCAGCGCTGGTGCAGCGACGCTCTGGCGGGCCTGACGGCAGCGCGGGTGGAGATCGACGACCTCAACGTCTACCCGGTGCCCGACGGAGACACCGGCATCAACCTGCAGCTGACGCTGCAGTCGGTGGTGGACGCCGTGCAGCACGCCTGGTCCGGCCCGGTCGCGGCCGACATGAGCGCCACCCTGTCGGCCATGGCGCACGGCGCGGTCATGGGGGCCCGGGGCAACTCCGGTGTGATCGTGGCCGAGATGCTCAAGGGGCTGGCCGAGGTGCTGATGGCGCATCCGGTCGCCGACGCCGCAGCCCTGCAGCGGGCCCTCACCCGGGCCGCCGAGCTCGGCTACGGCGCGGTGGCATCGCCGGTCGAGGGCACCGTGCTGACGGTCGCTCGGGAAGCGGCCGCCGCAGCGGCGGCCACCGGCGTGAGCAGCCTGCAAGAGGTGGTCTCGGCCGCCCGGACGGCCGCCGCCGGAGCCCTGGCGCGCACCCCCGACCAGCTGCCCGCGCTCAAGGCAGCGGGCGTCGTCGACGCCGGAGGTCGGGGGTTCTGCGTGCTGCTGGAGGCGCTCGAGGGCGTGGTCACCGGTCGGGGTGCGCAGCCGACGGTCCCGACGGTTCTCGTGCCCCGCGACCGGTCGGGCCGTCCGGCCGTGCGCGAGGCGGGCAGCGACGACTTCGGCTACGAGGTGCAGTTCCTGCTCCGGGACACCACGCCCGCCTCGGTCGAGGAGCTGAAGACTCGCCTGGCTGAGCTCGGCGACTCACTGGTGGTCGTCGGGGGCGGTCCCTCGACGCCCGGGCTGCACAACGTGCACGTGCACGTCAACGACGTCGGTGCCGCGATCGAGGCGGGCCTGGAGGCAGGTCGTCCGTTCCGGGTGACGGTCACGCACTTCGGGGATCAGATCGCCGCGCAGGACAGCGCTCGGGAGGTGAGCGGTCGCCAGGTGATCGCCGTCGCCCCGGGGCGCGGTCTCGCCGAGCTCTTCGCCGCAGGGGGAGCCGGGGTCGTCACCGGCGGGCCGACGGCCAACCCGTCGACGGGTGAGCTGCTGGCCGCGATCCGGTCCGGTGGAGCGCACGAGGTGGTGCTGCTCCCCAACGACGGCAACGTCCTCGGCGTGGCCAACGCGGCTGCCGATGCGGCGCGCCAGGAGGGCCGCGACGTCACCGTCGTGCACACCCGGTCGGCGGTGCAGGGCCTGGCCGCACTGGCGGTGACCGACCCGGCGCGGTCGTTCGCCGCTGACGTGGCGGCGATGGCGGAGGCGGCCGGGTCGACCCGCTGGGCCGAGGTCACCACCGCGGTGCGCGAGAGCATGACCACAGCCGGTGTGTGCCGGCCCGGCGACGTGCTCGGCCTCATCGAGGGCGATGTGGCGGTCCTCGGCGGCGACGTCGAGCAGGTGGCGCGTGACCTCCTCGACCGGCTGCTCGACAGCGGCGGCGAGCTGGTCACGGTCGTCACCGGCGGCCAGGCCGACGCGGGGCTCGGCGAGCGGCTGGCCGCCCACGTGCGCAGCGAGCACCCCACGGCCGAGGTCGTGACCTACGCCGGCGGTCAGCCGCACTACCCGGTTCTGCTCGGCGTCGAGTAGTGGTCGAGCTCCACAGCCGCCTCGTCGGCCTGCTCGGGGACAAGACGGCTGCTCCGCTGGCCACGGCGCTCGGCTTGCACACCGTGGGCGACCTGCTCCGGCACTACCCGCGCCGCTACCACGACCGCGGCGAGCTGACCGGCTTCGCCGACCTGCAGATCGGTGAGCACGCCACCGTCTTCGCCGAGGTCGTCAAGGTGGTCGGCAAGCAGCTCCGGCCCACGCTGCACAAGGTCGACGTGACGGTGCGCGACGATGACGGCCGCACGATGACCATGGCGATCTTCAACCGCCGGTGGGCGGAGAAGGAGCTGCGGGCCGGGCGCCGGGCCTTCTTCTCGGGCAAGGTCGAGACCTTCAACCGCAAGGTGCAGCTGGCCAACCCGGAGTACCAGCTCGTGGACGACGAAAGCGGGCTCGTCAGCGCCGACTTCGCCGGCAAGTTGGTGCCCATCTACCCGGCGTCGGCCAAGGTGTCGACCTTCGTCCTGCAGCGCTGCGTCGGCATGGCGCTGGACGCCGTCGAGCTCGGCCCCGACCCGATCCCGCCCGAGCTGTGCCGGCGCCGTGGCTACGTCGACCTGCGCTCGGCCCTGGAGGGGATCCACCGACCGGTGGACCGCGCCGCGGTGTCGGCGGCCCGCGCCCGGCTGACGTGGGACGAGGCCTTCACGCTGCAGGTGATGTTGGCCCAGCGCCGAGCTGCGGCACGCGAACTGCCCGGCGTACGACGCCAGGCGCGGCCGGACGGGTTGCTCGCCGCCTTCGACGCCACGATGCCGTTCGTCCTCACCGCCGGCCAGCGCGAGATCGGTGCGGTCCTCGCCGAGGAGCTGGCGCAGGACCACCCGATGCACCGGCTGCTCCAGGGCGAGGTCGGTTCGGGCAAGACCCTGGTCGCGTTGCGGGCGATGCTCACGGTCGTGGACGCCGGGGGGCAGGCGGCCCTGCTGGCTCCCACGGAAGTCCTTGCACAGCAGCACGTCCGCTCGGTGCGCGACCTGCTCGGGCCGCTCGCGCAGGCAGGCGAGCTGGGTGCTCCTGACCTGGCGACGCGGGTGGCACTGCTCACCGGGTCCCTCGGCGCCGCGGCTCGGCGCACCGCCCTCGACGAGGTGGCGGGCGGCGCGGCCGGGATCGTGGTCGGCACGCACGCGCTGCTGAGCGATCCGGTGGCCTTCGCCGACCTCGGTCTGGTCGTCGTCGACGAGCAGCACCGGTTCGGGGTCGAGCAACGTGATGCCTTGCGCGCCAAGGGCGGACAGCCCCCGCACGTTCTCGTGATGACGGCGACGCCCATTCCGCGCACCGTCGCGATGACGGTCTACGGAGACCTCGAGGTGTCGACGCTGCGCGAGCTGCCGCGAGGTCGCGCCGCCATCACCTCCGCGGTCGTCCCGATCGCTGACAAGCCGCACTGGATCGACACGGTGTGGACGCGCATCCGCGAGCAGGTCGCCCTGGGCCGCCAGGCCTTCGTGGTCTGCCCGCGCATCGGTGACGACGAGGCCGCGCCAGACCCCGACGGTCGCCGCCCGGCCGTGGCGGTCCTTGAGCTCGCCCCGTTGCTGGCGCAGGGCCCGCTCGCCGGGCTGCGGCTCGAGGTGCTGCACGGACGCATGCCGTCCGACGCCAAGGACGACGTCATGCAGCGCTTCGCTGCCGGGACCTTCGACGTCCTCGTTGCCACCACGGTCATCGAGGTCGGAGTCGACGTGCCCAACGCGGCCGTCATGGTCGTCATGGACGCCGAGCGCTTCGGCGTCTCGCAGCTGCACCAGCTGCGCGGCCGGATCGGCCGGGGCGCCCACGCGGGTCTGTGCCTGCTGGTCAGCGAGGCCGAGGTCGGCTCGCCGTCGCGGCAGCGGCTCGACGCCGTCGCCGCGACCTCCGACGGGTTCGCGCTGTCGCGCGTCGACCTCGAGCAGCGCCGCGAGGGTGACGTCCTCGGGGCCAGCCAGTCGGGAAAGCGGTCCTCGCTGCGGCTGCTGTCGCTGCTCGAGCACGAGGACCTGATCCGCGAGGCCCGGGAGGAGGCGATCGGGGTCGTCGACGGCGACCCATCGCTGGCTCAGCACCCGGCGCTGGCCCAGGCCGTGCGCGACATCGTCGACGCCGAGCGAGCGGACTTCCTCGAAAAGGCCTGAGATCCACCGGGCCGGGCCCGCCAGATTTGTGGATCCGTCACTGGCGGACGTGCCGGGCAGCGCCGCACACTCGGCCCGTGAAGCGGTGGATCACTGTCCTGGTCGCGTTGCTCCTGCTGCCCTTGTTCGCGACGCCGGCGTCGGCTGAGACCGACATCGGCACGACGTTCCCGGCCGGCTTCGTCGTTCCTGTCGACGCCTCGCTGCAGGTGCCGGTCATCGGGTTCGGGTCCACTCAGGGCGCCGTCCGGCGTACGCCGGTGATCTTCCTGCACGGCAACAACGACACCCCCTATCCCACGACCTGCAACGGCTCCTACGGCGCACCGCAGGACTTTGCGCAGTACTTCCACGACCAGGACAGTGATCCACCGCTTCACGGGCCGAGTGTGCGGCGCTGCCCGGCACGTCCGCCAGTGACGGATCCACAAATCTGGCGGG
>JANPHZ010000052.1:0-2520 GCA_031424715.1 Frankiaceae bacterium | reverse complement strand
GCGGACCGCCGCCCTGCTCATCGAGGTCGCCGCCGGCGCGGGGCTGATCGACCAGACCCCCGGCGTGGATCCGCTCTGGGTGCCGACACCGGCCTACGACGGCTGGGCCGGGCTGCCGCCCGAGCTTCGCTGGGTGGCGCTGGCCACCTCGTGGCTCATCCTCGCCCGCCTGCCGCGCCTGGTCGGTGAGCGCGGCGACCGCGACAAGGTGCTGGCGGCGCTCAGCCCCGAGCTCGAACGCTCCGCCGCGCCGGCCGACCGGCGCCGGGTGCTCGACCTGCTGGCCGAACTGCCGACCGCCACGGCACCCACTCCCGACAGCGTCGCTGCCGTGCTCGCCTGGCGGGCGCCCCGCCGCGGCGGGCGGCTGCGTGACGTGCTGCCCGGCTGGTTCCTGGCCGAGGCCGAGGTCCTGGGCGTCACCGGCCGGGGCGCACTGACGTCCTACGCCCGTTCGCTGCTCGCGGGTGACGACCGCAGGGCCGCCACCGCGCTCGGCGCGCTCGTGCCCGACCCGCTCGACCACGTGCTGGTGCAGCCCGACCTCACCGTCATCGCCCCCGGCCCACTCGAGCGCGACCTGGCCCGCGAGCTCGCGCTCGTCGCCGACGTCGAGTCGACCGGGGGCGCCACGGTCTATCGGCTCAGCGAGTCGTCTGTCCGCCGCGCCCTCGACGCCGGCCGGACCGCGGCCGACCTGCACGAGCTGTTCCGCACCCGCTCACGCACCCCCGTCCCGCAGTCGCTGACCTACCTCGTCGACGACGTCGCACGGCGGCACGGCCGGATGCGGGTGGGCACCGCGGCCTCCTACCTGCGCTGCGACGACGAGGCGCTGCTCAGCGAGGTGCTCGCGGCGAAGAAGGTGGCCCAGCTGGGGCTGCGCCGCCTTGCCCCGACGGTGCTGACCAGCTCCGCCCCGGTCACCCAGGTGCTGGAGGTGCTGCGCGAGCTCGGGCACGCTCCCGCCGCGGAGGCCCCGGACGGCGCGCTGCTCCTGACGAGCACCGAAGCCCGGCGTACTCCCGCCCGGCCGAGGTCGGGCCGGGCCAGCGAGACGGTGCTCGGTGCAGAGCAAGCCCGGCTCGCGGTCACCGCCCTGCGCGCGGGCGACGTCGCCAGTCGTGCCTCGCACCGAGGCGTCACCGTCGCGAGCCGCACGAGCACCGCCGACACCTTGGCGTTCCTGCAGGACGCCGCGCGTGAAGGCAGGCAGGTCTGGATCGGCTACGTCGACGCCCAGGGCCGTTCGACGTCCCGCGTCGTGCAGCCACGCACCGTGGAGGGCGGGTTCGTGTCGGCCTACGACCACCTGCGCGCCGAGGACCGCACGTTCGCCGTGCACCGCATCACCGGCGTCGCGTCGATCGACGAGGCGGACTAGTGCACGTCCACCCAGCGTTGGAGCAGACGTGACTGACGGACCCCTGATCGTCCAGAGCGACAAGACGCTCCTGCTCGAAGTCGACCACCCGATGGCGGCCGAGTGCCGAATGGCGATCGCGCCGTTCGCCGAGCTCGAGCGCTCCCCCGAGCACGTGCACACCTACCGGTTGACGCCGCTCGGGCTGTGGAACGCCTGGGCCGCCGGGCACGACGCCGAGCAGGTGGTCGACGCGCTCGTGCGGTTCAGCCGCTACGCCGTCCCGCACTCGCTGCTGGTCGACGTCGCCGACACGATGGACCGCTACGGCCGGCTGCGCCTGGAGAACGATCCCGTCCACGGCCTGGTCCTTCGTACGACGGATCGCGCGGTGCTCGAGGAGGTCGTGCGGTCCAAGAAGGTCAGCCCGATGCTGGGTGCACGGCTCGACCCGGAGACGGTCCTCGCGTTCGCGTCCGAGCGCGGCCGGCTCAAGCAGGCGCTGCTCAAGGTCGGCTGGCCGGCCGAGGACCTGGCCGGTTACGTCGACGGCGAGGCGCACGAGATCACCATGCGCGAGGACGGGTGGGAGCTGCGCGACTATCAGAAGCTCGCGGTCGACGGCTTCTGGCATGGCGGCTCGGGAGTCGTCGTACTCCCTTGCGGCGCAGGAAAAACCATCGTCGGCGCGGCCGCGATGGCGCGGGCCGGCGCGACCACGCTGATCCTGGTGACCAACACGGTCAGCGGCCGGCAGTGGAAGTCCGAGCTGATCAAGCGGACGTCGCTGACCGAGGAGGAGATCGGGGAGTACTCCGGGGAGAAGAAGGAGATCAAGCCGGTCACCATCGCGACGTACCAGATCATGACGACGCGCCGCAAGGGCGAGTACACCCACCTCGAGCTGTTCGGCGCACGCGACTGGGGACTGGTCGTGTACGACGAGGTGCACTTGCTTCCGGCGCCGGTGTTCCGGATGACCGCCGACCTGCAGTCGCGCCGCCGGCTCGGGCTGACCGCGACGCTGGTGCGCGAGGACGGGCACGAGGGCGACGTCTTCAGCCTCATCGGCCCCAAGCGCTACGACGCGCCGTGGAAGGACATCGAGGCGCAGGGCTACATCGCGCCGGCCGACTGCACCGAGGTGCGGGTCACCA
>JANPHZ010000051.1:0-7941 GCA_031424715.1 Frankiaceae bacterium | reverse complement strand
GTGACCGGCTCGTCGCACTTCCCCCCGCGCAACACCCGGAGGTAGTGGCATGGCACTGATCGCCGATGAGCAGGCCCAGGTGGCTGCCCTGGAGAGCGCCCTGGTGAGCAAGTACGGCGATCGGATCCCGCCGGAGCAGATCAGCGCCGACGTGCGCGCTGGGCTCGCGGAGTTCGACGGGGCGCGGATCCGCACCTTCCTGCCCGTGCTGCTGCACAAGCGCCTCACCGACCGCCTCCGCCGCACCTGACCGCCCGCCTGCGCCGCACCCGACCGTCGCTGCGCCCGCTTCAAGATCGTTGTCTGCTGTGGCCGGTCGACACGCGCGTGTCGCGCAGCAGAACAGACATTGATCTTGGGAGCGGGAGACCGGGGCGGCGGTGGGACCCGGGGAGGCGGCGCGGTCAGGCGGGGAGGTCGACCGGGTCGGGCTGCAGCGCCGTACGCAGCAGTCGTGGCACGTCGGTGATCAGCGCGTCGACCTCGAGCAGCCGCAGCAACCGCGCGTCGACCCCGCGGTTGACGGTCCAGGCCCGCACGGCCAGCCCGCGCCCGTGCGCCGCGCGGACGAGGTCGGGCGCCGCGAACAGCGTGCGCATCTGCACGTGCAGGGCCCGGTCCCCGCGTCGTACGGCCTGAGCCAGGCACCGGCTCGGCGACTCAGTGCCGTCGACGATGAGCGCGCGGGCAACGTGCGGCAGCAGCCCGTCGCAGGCGTCGACGATCGGCCCCTGTGCTGACGACAGGACGAGGTCCAGCTCGTGCGCGAGGGCCGTGTCGGCGATCGCGGCCCCGAGGGCCCGGACGAGCGAGAGCGGCCGCTGCTCGGGCTTGAGGTCCAGCACCAGGGTGGCGCGACCGGCGACCAGGCGCATCACCTCGACCACCGTGGGCACCGGGTGCCCGTCCACCCGGATCGTCGCGAGGTCGTCATAGGTCAGGCTCCGGACGCCGCGCGCTACCCCCGCGACCCGCTGCAACCCGGGGTCGTGGCAGCAAATGGCGACGCCATCGGCGGTGAGTCGTACGTCGACCTCGACCCCGTCCGCGCCTGCCGCGAGCGCGGCCTCGACGGCGGCGAGGGTGTTCTCGGGTGTGCTGTCCGACGGGCTACCGCGGTGTCCGATGATCTGCATGAGGGGACGGTGCGCGCGGCGCCGGTCCGCGGCACGACGTGCGCGTGGCGTGTCGGTGAACATTCCCCGGCCAGCGCCCTTGGCTGCCGAGGCGGCACTGCCCCTCCTGCCGCCCGATCAAGATCGTTGTCTGCTGCGCCCGGTCGACACGCGCGTGTCGCGCAGCAGCACAGACTTTGATCTTGGAAGCAGGGGCGCGGAGGGGGCCCGGGCGGAGCGGTGGCGGCGGAGGGTCAGCCGAAGCGGCCGGTGATGTAGTCCTCGGTGCGCTTCTCGCTGGGGTTGCTGAAGATCTTGGCGGTCTCGTCGAGCTCGACCAGCCGTCCAGGGCTGCCGGGCCCGTCGATGGTGAAGAAGCCGGTGACGTCGGAGACGCGGGCCGCCTGCTGCATGTTGTGGGTGACGATGACGATCGTGTAGCGGTCCTTGAGCTCGGTCATCAGGTCCTCGATGGCGAGCGTGGAGATCGGATCGAGCGCCGAGCACGGCTCGTCCATGAGCAGCACCTGCGGCTCGACGGCGATGGCGCGCGCGATGCACAGCCGCTGCTGCTGCCCACCAGAGAGGCCGGCGCCGGGCTTGTTCAGCCGGTCCTTGACCTCCTTCCACAGGTTGGCGCCCTTGAGCGATCGCTCCGCCGCCGCGTCGAGGTCGCTCTTCTTCTTGACGCCGTTGAGCTTGAGCCCGGCGACAACGTTGTCGTAGATCGACATGGTCGGGAAGGGGTTAGGTCGCTGGAAGACCATGCCGATGGCCCGCCGTACGCCGACCGGGTCGACGCCCGGTCCGTAGACGTCCTCGTCGTCGAGCAGCAGCCGACCGGTCACCCGAGCGCCGGGGATCACCTCGTGCATCCGGTTGAGGGTGCGCAGGAAGGTGGACTTGCCGCACCCGGACGGACCGATGAGGGCGGTGACCGACTTGGGCTCGATCACCATGGAGACGCCCTCGATGGCCCGGAAGCCGCCGTAGTAGGCGTCCAGGTCGAGCGCCTCGATGCGCTTGGCCATGGCTCGTCTGTCCTATCGCTGGAGTCGGTTGCGGCGGGTGAGCAGTCGGGCGATGAGGTTGAGGGCCATCACCACCATGATCAGTGTGAGGGCTGCCGTCCAGGCCCGGTCGACGGCGGTGCTCTGCGCCTCACCGGCCTGCTGGAAGACGTAGAGCGAGAGCGACGACTGCGGCCCGTTGAACGGGTCGGTGTTGATCGACGCGGCGCCAAAGGCGGTGAGCAGCACGGGCGCCGTCTCGCCGGCCACGCGGGCGATCGCGAGCATGATGCCGGTGACGATCCCCGGCAGGGCCGTGGGCAGGACGATGCGCAGGATCGTCTTCCACCGCGGTACGCCGAGCGCGTAGCTCGCCTCGCGCAGGACGTCGGGTACGAGCTTGAGCATCTCCTCCGACGCGCGCACGATCACCGGGAGCATGAGCACCGTCAGGGCGAGGGAGGCGGCGAAGCCGGAGAACCCCTGACCGAGCCCGAGGATCCAGAACGACAGCACGAACAGGCCCGCCACGATCGAGGGGATGCCCGTCATGACGTCGACGAAGAACCGGATGGTCGCGGCGAGGCGCCCGCGGCCGTACTCCACGATGTAGATCGCGACGAGCAACCCGAACGGCACGCAGATCGCGGTGGTGATGGCAACCTGTTCTAGGGTGCCGATCAGAGCGTGATACGCCCCGCCACCGGCGTCGCGCGCACCGATGTTGCGCAGCGAGCGGCTGAAGAACTCGCCGTCGAAGCGGGTGAGTCCCTTGAGCACGGTGTAGCTCAGCACCGAGATCAGCGGGGCCAGGGCGAGCAGGAACGACAGCACCACCAGGCTCGACACGAACCGGTCGACGGCCCGCCGCCGTCCCTCGACCCGCACCGACACGACGGTCTGCGCTGCGAGGAACACGACCGAGCCGACGATGAGGAAGCCCGCTGTCCCCTGCAGCTCGGTGACGGCGAACAGGCCCGCGGTGATCAGGGCGGCAGCGGCAAGCACGGCGAGCGGTGTCCAGCGCGGCAGCAGCCCTCGGCGCAGCGGCCCCGCCGTCCCGATCCCTTCGACCCCAGCTCCTGCTGCAGGCGCCATCACAGGGTCCCCCCGATGAAGTCCTTGCGCCGGTAGATCACGGCGCGGGCGATCATGTTGACCACCAGGGTGATCGTGAAGAGCACCAGCCCGGACGCGATGAGGGCGCCCCGCCCGATCGGGTTGGCCTCGCCGAAGGCGAGCGCGATGTTGGCCGCGATCGTATTGCCCTGGGCGGGCTGCAGGATCTTGATGCTGACGAGGAACGCCGGCGAGAGCACGAGCGCTACGGCGATCGTCTCGCCGAGCGCGCGGCCGAGCGCGAGCATCGTCGCGCCGATGACCCCCGGCCGACCGAAGGGGAGCACGGCGATGCGGATCATCTCCCAGCGCGTCGCGCCCAGGGCGAGCGCGGCCTCTTGGTTGGCGGCAGGCACCTGCAGGAAGACCTCGCGCGACAGCGACGCGATGATCGGCAGGATCATGATCGCGAGCACGACCGACGCCAGCAGGATCGACCGGCCGTAGATGCCCTCGGAGGCGAACAGCGGCACGAAGCCCAGGTGGTCGTGCAGGAACGCCGAGGTGTCCTTGATCCGGTCGTTGAGGAAGAAGATCCCCCAGAGCCCGTAGACGACGGACGGTACGGCGGCGAGCAGGTCGACGACGTAGCCCAGCGGCGTGGCGAACCGTCGCGGCGCGAAGTGCGAGATGAACAGCGCGACGCCCATCGCGACCGGGAAGGCCATCAGCAGCGCGAGCGCGGCCGCCAGGACGGTGCCGAAGGCCAGAGCGACGATCCCGAACGACGGTTCGGGGTTGTTGGGGTCCCAGTCGGTGGAGCTGAGGAAGCCGGAGGTGTTGGCCTGCAGCGCCGGAACCGCCCGGTAGATGAGGAAGACCGCGATCGCGACGATGATCGCGAGCAGCGCCAGCCCGGCCCCGAGGCTGAACCCGCGGAAGACGCGGTCGCCGAGGCGGGTCGACGACCGCCCGCGGGTCTGCGGGAGCGCTCCACCGGAGCCGTCCGGACCGGCTGGTTCGTCGTACGTCTGCTGTGCGGTCACGGCACCCCCTTCCGGGAAGCGTAGAGACGCCCCACCGCCCGATGACAGGCGGTGGGGCGTCGGAGTCCTACGACGAGCAGGTCAAGCGGATCAGGCCAGCGCCTCGACGGCCGTGGCGACCTTCGTGCGGATGCTGTCGGGCAGCGGCGCGTAGCCGAGGTCGGACAGGATCTTCTGACCGTCCTCGCTCGCGGTGTAAGAGAGGAAGTCCTTGACCAGGGCGAGCTTGTCGCTCGGGGTGCCCTTCTCGCAGACGATCTCGTAGGTCACCAGGATGAGCGGGTAGGCGCCCTCGGCCTTGGTGGCGTAGTCGAGCTTGAGGGCGAGGTCGTTGCCCGAGCCCTCGACGGTCGCGGCCTCGACGGCCTTTGCGGCGCTCTCGGTCGTCAGCTCGACGGGCTCGGCGGCACCCGTCGCGAGCTTCGCGACGCCCAGGGCGGCGTTCTCGGCGAAGGAGAGCTCGGTGTAGGTGACCGCACCCTCGGTGCTCTTGACGGCCTGGGTCACGCCGTCGGAGCCCTTGGCGCTCTGGCCGCCGGGGGCGGCGAACTTCTTGCCCTTGCCGAAGGTCCAGTCCGTCGGGGCGGCCGCGGTGAGGTACTTCTGCTCGTTGTCGGTGGTGCCCGACTCGTCCGAGCGGTGGAACGCCTGGATCTTGGTGCTGGGCAGGTCCGTCTTGGGGTTCAGCGCCTGGAGGGCGGCGTCATCCCACGTGGTGATCTTGCCGGAGAAGATCTTGGCGATGGCCGGGGCGTCGAGAACGAGCCCCTCGACGCCGGGCAGGTTGTAGGCCACGGCGACCGGTCCGGTCACCATCGGCAGGTCGATCGCCTTGCCGGTCTTGCAGCGGGCGTCCGCAGCCGTGCGCTCCTCGTCCTTGAGGGCCGAGTCGGAACCGGCGAAGTCGACCGTGCCGGCGATGAACTGCTGGATGCCCGCCCCGGAGCCGACCGGCTGGTAGTTGACGGTCGCGCCGGTGCAGCGGCTCTGGTAGGCCTTGATCCACTCGTCGATCGCGTTCTTCTGGGCGCTGGAGCCGGCCGCGGTGATGCTGCCGGAGACGCAGGAGCCGGCCGCGGCGGGGTCGGTGGAGACGGTGCCGTTGTCGTCGCTGCCGCACGCGGTCAGGGACAGAGCGGAGGCGAGCACGAGGCCGGCGTAGGAGCCGGACCGGGTGAGCTTCACGAGGTGCCTTTCGACAGTGAGGGACCGACGCGGCGCGCCGGAGGGTTGGTTCGCCACGACGGTAGGAAGCCGACGTGGACCAACTGCGAGGCCGGGGTGAACGTCGGGTGAACGGCCGCGGGACGTCAGGTGGCCGGATGTCGGCCGTGTCCCCACGTGTCCGATCCGGCGTCGTTGCTGTGCAGTCCGGTGACCGCGAAGACCACCCGGCCCGCGACCGCCACCGCGTGGTCGGCGAGCCGTTCGTAGAACCGCCCGGCGAGCGTCACGTCGATGGCGGTCTCGGTCCGGTCGTCGTCGCCCAGCTGCAGCAGGGCGTGAAAGAGCTGGCGCTGCAGGCGGTCCATGTCGTCGTCGTCGTCCTGCAGCTCGGCCGCGAGCCCGACGTTCTGCGTCGCGATGACGGTGCCGGCCTTCACGGTGATGGCCTCGGCGACCCGGCCCATGGCGCGCACGGTGTCCTGCAGTGCCGCGGGGACGGCGGCCTGCGGGGCCCGGCGCCGGGCGATCTTGGCCAGGTGCACGGCGTAGTCACCGGCCCGCTCGAGGTCGACCACCATCCGCAGGTTGGACACCAGCCCGCGCAGGTCGCTCGCCACCGGTTGCTGGCGCGCGAGCAGCTCGTAGGACCGGGCCTCAACGTCGCGGTAGAGCGCGTTGATCGCCTCGTCGCCGGTGATGACCTGCTCGGCTGCCTCGGCGCTGCTCTCGACCAGGGCGTACGTCGCCCGGCTCACGGCGAGACCGACGAGACGCGTCATCTCGACCAGGTCGGCCCGGATCTGGTCGAGGTCGTCGTGATAGCTGGTGCGCACGTCAGGCCTCGAACTTGTAGCCGAGACCGCGCACGGTGACCAGGTGCTGCGGTGCCCGGGGGTCTGGCTCGACCTTCGCGCGCACCCGCTTCACGTGCACGTCGAGGGTCTTGGTGTCGCCGACGTAGTCGGCGCCCCACACCCGGTCGATGAGCTGCGAGCGGGTGAGGACGCGTCCGGCGTTGCGCAGCAGCAGCTCGAGCAGGTCGAACTCCTTGAGCGGCAGCTGAACCGGGACGCCACCCGCGGTGACCAGGTGGCGGTCGACGTCCATCCGGACCGGCCCGACCTCGAGGATCCCGCTGGCGGTTTCCTCGGTCTCGGTCCCGCGGCGAAGCACGGCCCGCACCCGCGCGACCAGCTCGCGGTGGCTGAAGGGCTTGGTGACGTAGTCGTCGGCGCCGAGCTCGAGGCCGACGACCTTGTCGATCTCGCCGTCCCGGGCGGTCAGCATGATGATCGGTACGGCGGAACTTGCCCGCAGCGTCCGGCACACCTCGGTGCCCGACAGGCCCGGCAGCATCACGTCCAGCAGCACGAGGTCGGCGCCACCGCGCGCGAACTCCTCCAGGGCGCTCGGGCCGTCCGCAGCGACGGCAACCTCGAAGCCCTCCCGCTCGAGCATGTAGGCCAGCGGCTCGGAGATGGACGCCTCGTCCTCGACGACGAGCAGCCGCGTCACGGCGCGGCCACCCGCTCGACACCGGCACCGGTCGCCCCCAGTGCGGCGCCGTGACCCGTCAACGGCAGGCGCAGGGTGAACGTCGCGCCCTCCCCTTCGACACTGCTCACGCGGACTGTCCCTCCGTGGTTGGTGCTGATGTGCTTGACGATGGCGAGGCCGAGACCGGTCCCGCCGGTGGCCCGTGAGCGGGCCGGGTCACTGCGGTAGAACCGCTCGAAGACCCGCTCGAGGTCCTTCTCGGGGATCCCGATTCCCTGGTCGGTGACGCCGATCTCGACGGCCCCGCGGGTCGCCCGCGTGGTCACCGTGACGGTGCTGTTCGAACCGCTGTAGCTCACCGCGTTGTCGAGCAGGTTGACCAGCGCCGTGACGAGCTGCTGCTCGTTGCCCAGCAGGGCCAGGCCATGCTCACCGGTGCGGGTCAGGGCGATGCCGCGCGCCTGCGCCGCCGTACGGGTGCGGTCCAGGGCCTCGGCGACGACCTGGTCGACATCGACCGCGACCGGGTCGGTCATCGGCTCGGCGCCCTGCAGCCGGGACAGGTCGATCAGCTCCTGCACCAGGCGGCCGAGGCGCTGCGCCTCGACGTGCGAGCGCTGGGCGAAGCGGCGTACGGCGGGCGGGTCGTTGCTGGCGTCCTGCAGCGCCTCCGCGAGCAGGCTCAGTGCCCCGACGGGCGTCTTCAGCTCGTGGGAGACGTTGGCGACGAAGTCGCGCCGAACGTCCTCGAGCCGGCGGCTGTCGGAGACGTCCTCCAGGACCACCGCGACCGACCCGTCGCCGACCGGGGCCACCCGGGCCTGGTAGATGGCGGGCGCCCGGCCGGGCCGGAAGACACCCTGCAGGTCCGCTTCCTGCGTGCGGCCGGAGAGCCGGGCCTGGGCAGCGAGTCGGCGCAGCTCGGGCAGGGTCGACAGGACGCCGGCGTGAGTGAGCCCGAGGTCGTCGACGGCCCGGTTGGACAGCAGCACCTCGTCGTCGGCGCCCAGCACGAGCACCGCCACCGGCAGGGTGTCCAGGACGCCG
>JANPHZ010000050.1:0-5207 GCA_031424715.1 Frankiaceae bacterium | reverse complement strand
GGGCGCGACCGAGAACGGCAGCTATCTCGGCGTGCCGCTGCTGGTGCTGCTCGGCTGGTTGGGCTGGCGCTACCGTCGGGTGGGCGTCGTGCGACTGTCGGCCGTGCTGGCCCTGGTCGTCTGGGTGCTGTCGCTCGGCCGCGGGCTTTACGTCGGCGGCGAGCCGGTCGGCGTACCGCTGCCCGCGCGGCTGTGGTCCCGCCTTCCGCTGCTGCAGGACCTGGTCAATGTCCGGCTGTCCCTCTACGTCGCGCTGTTCGCCGCGCTCCTGCTCGCCGTCGGACTGGACCGGCTGCACGCCGAGGGTGTGCTGCGCCGGCGCCGGCCGGCGGCCTTGCTGGCAGCCGCGGTGGTCGTCGTGTCGCTGCTGCCGGCGTGGCCCTACACCTACCAGCAGGCTGACGTCCCGACCTACTTCACCTCGGGCGAGGTCCAGCGGATCCCGCGCGACACCGTCGCCCTCACCTACCCGGTGCCGCGCTTCCCCAACAGCGAGCCGATGCTCTGGCAGGCGCTCAGCCGGTTCCGCTACCGGTCCGTCGGCGGCTATGTCATCACCCCGGACCACACCGGTGACGGGACCTTCCAGGGCGGGGTCGGGGCCTGGGAGCGGGCCGTCGCGCCAGCGGCCGTGGGGCGCGCGATCAGCATGGGCAACACCGTCGTGGCCATGCAGGTGCGCCAGCAGATGCGCGAGCTCGGCGTGCGCGCGATCATCGTCGCCGACCGCCCCGGCGCGCAGCAGGTCGTCGGGCTCGTGACGCAGATCCTCGGCCGCCCGGGGGAGCGCTCCGGGGGCGTCACCGCGTGGTACGTCGACGAGCTGTTGCGCTACTAGCGCCAGTCGTCGGCCTGGCCGACCACCTTGGCCGGTACGCCGGCCACGACCGCCCCGGCCGGGACGTCCTTGGTGACGACAGCCCCCGCCGCGATCACCGCGCCGTCGCCGACCGTGACGCCCTTGAGGATCAGCGCGCGGGTGCCGATCCAGACGTGGTCGCCGATGACCACCGGCGCGGTCGAGGGCTGCTCGACCCCTGCGACGGTCATCGTGTGGAAGTCGTTGTCGAGCACCTGCACGTCCCACGAGATGCTGCAGAAGGCGCCGATCGAGACCGACTCCTTGCACAAGATCTTGGTGCCGAGCCCGTTGATGCTGGTGCCGTGGCCGATGCTCAGCCGGCCGCCGTCGACGACGATGCGGATGCCGCGCTGCAGCGAGACGGTGCCGGTGCAGGCGAAGCTGGCACCGGGGCGCACCCGGATCACCGAGGTGTCGGCGTCGCTGGTGAGCCCGAACGACCCGAGCCCCACCCGCAGGGCGCCGCCGGGCGCGACCTCGATCCGCTCGGCGCCGTCGATGACGGTGTCCGAGCCGATCCAGATGGCCCGCTTGCGCAGGACGCGGTGGCGCAGCACGCCGGCGTAAAAGGCGCCGGCACTGGTCTCACGGCCGGCGCGCAGGGAACGCATGGCGCCGCGGTAGGTGCGCAGGTCGTCGAGCATCTGCGTCAGCCGGCGATGCGGCTGGAGCCGACCACCGCGGGCTCGCGCGGATCGCGCGCCGCGTCGAGATCGGGGTCGACCATGCCGAAGCGCATCTTCTTGGTGTGCTCCAGGCTGTCCTCGATCAGGGCCCGGTTGGTGCGCAGCAGGTCACCGATGATCCCGACGATGACGGACAGGAAGCTGCACACGAGCAGCACGGCGCCGACCAGGAGCGACTGGAGGTGGTTGCCGCTGTCGCCGTTGATCTGCAGCACGGCGTAACGCACGAAGGGCAGCAGGCCGAGCACCGCGAACAGCACCGCAAAGGCGCTGAAGATGACGTAGGGCTTGTACATGATGTAGGCCCGCACGATGGCGCCGGCCGACTTCAGGACGTGCTGGTAGGTGCTGGAGAAGAGCCGGGACTCACGCGTCTTGGCGTTGGTGGTGATGGGGATGCTGCTGATCGCCAGCTTCTTGTTGCCGGCCTGGATGATCGTCTCCATGCAGTAGCTGAACCGCGTGATGGTGTTGAGCAGCATCAGCGACTCGCGGCTGTAGGCACGGAACCCGCTGGCGGCATCGGGCAGGTCGGTGCCGGCTGCCTTGTTGACGATGCTGCTGCCGAACTTCTGCAGCAGCTTCTTGGGCCCGCTGAAGTGCTCGACGAGGTGCACCTGGCGGTCGGCGATCACGACATCGGCGGTGCCGGCCAGGATCGGCTGCACCAGGTCGGTGATGCGCTCCTGGGGGTACTGGTTGTCCCCATCGGTGTTGACGACGATGTCGGCGCCGAGCTCGAGCGCCCGCTGGACGCCGTCGTGGAAGGAGCGGCCCAAGCCGCGGTTGCGGGCGTGCCGCACGAAGTGCTCGACGCCGTGCTCCTTGGCCACCTCGATGGTGCGGTCACTCGAGCCGTCGTCGATGATCAGGACGAGGATCTCGTCGATGCCGGGGATCTGCCGGGGGATCGTCGAGAGCACCGCCGGGAGCGTCTCCTCCTCGTTGAGGCAGGGGATCTGGACGACCAGCCGCACGGGACTCGACCTCACTGACGGGGCACCGGATGCGGTCCGCTGGACCACGCTGACGGGCTCCGATGCTACTGCGCGCTGATCGCCTGATCTGCTTGCTGCGGCAAGCGGTTCCCCGCGTGACCGTGAGCATGGTCACGCTGCAGGGGCCGCAGAAGTGAACGACGGCACACCAAGATCGCTAGCAATTGCTAGCAGTGCGACCTACGGTGGTGGCTGTCCGCAGCACAAGCGGCCGGCTCGAGCGCCCGATCGGCGCTCCGCGTGAGCCGGTACGCCCGCCCGGCGGCAGGTGAGTCCGGATCGGACGCCTGACCGCCCGAGAGGTCCTGGCACGTGCGCGCACCAGCGGTGCGGCGTGTGACCTCGTACGGAGGAACTGCTCACATGACCCGCATCCCCAGTCGTTTCCGCCTGCCGCGACAGCGGCGTACGCCCCTGTTCGTCGCCGCGGCCGTCCTCGGCGCCGGCCTCGTCGCCGTCCCGGTCACCGCGCCCGAGCGCTCACCGCGCGTCATCGCGCAGGCCGACAGCGCCATCGTCCCGATCGACCTCGCGCCGCACCAGCTCAGCGACGGGGACTACCTCGCCCGGGCAGCCGCTGACCGCCGCGCCGCCGCCGTGCGCGCCGAGAAGGCCCGCGCTGTCGCGGCTGCTGCTGAGCGCGAGCGTCTTGCGCGGGCCGAGCGCCGCGCCGCTGCAGCGCGCCGGGCCAGCCGATCCAGCGAGCGGGTCTCCGCCTCTGCCCCGGTCGCCTACGGCAGCCCCCGGGCGATCGCCCGTGACCAGCTCGCCGCGCGCGGCTGGAGCGACCAGTTCGGCTGCCTGGACAACCTGTGGACCCGCGAGAGCGGCTGGCGTACGACGGCCAGCAACCCCAGCGGCGCCTACGGCATCCCGCAGGCGCTGCCGGGCAGCAAGATGGCGTCCGCCGGCGCGGACTGGCGCACCAACCCCGCGACGCAGATCCGCTGGGGCCTGGGCTACATCTCCGGCCGCTACGGCGACCCGTGCGGCGCCTGGTCCCACTTCCAGAACCGCGGCTGGTACTAACTGCGCCACCCGGCGTACGCGATCACTGCGAGGTGGCAGGCGTACGCCGGACCGCCAGCCGGCAGTGATCACTCCAGGCGGTCTGCCGGTGCCGCGCCCGCGCCCGCGCTCCGGCGTACGCGATCACTGCGAGGTGGCAGGCGTACGCCGGAGGCCCAGCTGGCAGTGATCACTCCGGGCGGTCTGCCGGTGCCGCGCCCGCGCCCGCGCTCCGTCGTACGCGATCACTGCGAGGTGGCAGGCGTACGCCGGACCGCCAGCCGGCAGTGATCACTCCGAGCGTCCCCGCCGTACGCGATCACGGCGAGGGTGCGGGCGTACGCCGGACCGCCAGCCGGCAGTGATCACGCAGCGACAACGGGATGGTCGGTCGAGTCCAACGGGTCGAGCGCCGGGAGCTAGAGGGTCACCCAGACGATGGTCCAGGGGTACGGCGACGCGACCTTGCGCACCGTGCCCACCTGCGACACGAACCGCTGAAAGCTGCTCTTGGTCCAGTGGTTGAGGTGGCCGGGCGTGTTCCCGAACGCCTTGGGATAGCGCCCGGTCAGCAGGTTGGAGCCCTGGAAGTAGGGCTCGCGCGGCACGCTCAGCAGCAGGTGCCGCGACGACACCCGGGCCAGTTCGCGCAGCCCCGCCGCCGGGTCGCGCAGGTGCTCGAGCACCTCGACGCAGACCACGAGGTCGAACTGCTTGTCGGTGAACGGCAGGTTCTCGGCGTCGCCGTGCAGGTACGCCGGACCGGGCCGCGAGCGCCACTCGGCCCGCAGGCCGGCGTCGGGCAGGTCGAGCCCGACCGCGGACCCGAACCGCTGGTGCAGCTTCTGCGAGATGACGCCCTCACCGGCGCCGACCTCGAGCGGTCGGGTGGCCGGCCGGGCGTCGCTCGCGATGTCGCCGATCATCGCGTCGAGGCGGACCACGAACCGCTCCGTGAGCCACTTGATGGCCGGGTTCTTGGCGGTGTACTTCGCGGTGTGGTTGCCGATCACCACGCCAGGCGTCTCGGGCGCTCCCGAACCAGTGACAGTCATGCGCGCCAGGCTAGCCCTGGGCGGCCGCCCGTAGGCTGCCCGGCGTGACGCCGCCCCGCTGGCTCGGCCGCGCGCTGCGCTACGCATTCCTCGTCGCGGCCGTCGTCGTCGTCGTCCTCGCGCTGCGCGACCAGGGCGACGCCTTCACCGCGGGCCTGCGCCGGACCGGGGCGCCGGCAGCGGTCGGCGCGCTGGTCGCCGTCTTGCTCGGGCTGCTCGCCAGCGCCCTCGTCTGGCGGGCCCTGCTGGCTGATCTGGGCGCGCGACTGCCCCTGCGCACGGCGCTGCACGTGTTCTTCCTCGGCCAGCTCGGCAAGTACCTCCCCGGCAGCGTCTTCGCGGTCGCCGCGCAGATGGAGCTCGGCCGGGACCAGGGCCTGTCCCGCAGCCGGGTCGCCACGGCCAGCCTGGTGTTCATGGGCGTGCTGACCGCGACCGGGCTCCTGGTGGCCGCGACCGTCCTGCCACTAACCAGCCCCGACGCGCTCCGCCGCTACTTCTGGGTGCTCGCCGTCCTGCCCGTCGGCCTGGTCTGCCTGGCCCCGCCCGTCCTGACCCGGCTGGTCGCGCGGGGACTGCGGCTCCTGCGTCGCGAGCC
>JANPHZ010000049.1:0-11607 GCA_031424715.1 Frankiaceae bacterium | reverse complement strand
CGTGCCGAGGCCACCGGAGTTCAGCCAGGTGTAGGGGTTCTCGTAGGAGATGAACTGGCTGGCCCACATCTGGTGCTGGCCCACACCGGCGACGTAAAGGCTGTGGCCCGGCGATCGCCCCGATCCGCGAGATCACGTGCTGGGGAGCCAGCGAGCCGTCGGTCGGCTCTTCGTAGCCGAGCGGGTACGTCGTGCGCCAGCCGTCGAGCTGCTTCCACCAGCCGGTCAGGTCGGCCCGAGTGCCGGCGTCGAAGAGGGCACGCACCGCGACGACCAGCTCGGCGATGGCCTCGCGGCAGTCGCCCACGATGGGCACGTCCGCCGCACGGTTCTTGCCGATCTCGGCAGGGTCGATGTCGGCGTGGACGACGAGGGCGTCGGGTGCGAACGAGCTCAGCTTTCCGGTGACCCGGTCGTCAAACCGCGCACCCAGGGCGATGAGCAGGTCGCTCTTCTGCAGCGCCGTGACGGCCGCCACGGTGCCGTGCATGCCAGGCATGCCGAGGTGCTGCGGGTGGCTGTCGGGGAAGGCTCCCCGGGCCATGAGGGTGGTCACGACCGGAATCCCGGTCAGCTCGGCGAGGACCTTCAGCTCGGCCGCGGCGCGGGCCTTGAGCACGCCGCCACCGACGTAGAGCACCGGGCGCTGCGCGGCCGCGATGAGCTTGGCCGCCTCCTTGATCTGCTTGGCGTGCGGCGTGGTCGTCGGGCGGTAGCCGGCCAGGTCCAACTGCGGGGGCCAGGCAAACGCTCCGGTGGCCTGCAGGATGTCCTTGGGGATGTCGACGAGGACCGGTCCGGGCCGACCGGTCGCGGCGAGATGAAAGGCCTCGGCGATGGTCCGCGGGATGTCGTCCACGTTCTGCACCAGAAAGTTGTGCTTGGTGATCGGCATCGTGATGCCGACGATGTCGGCCTCCTGGAAGGCGTCCGTGCCGATGGCCGCACTCGGCACCTGTCCGGTGATCGCGACGATCGGGACGCTGTCCATGTAGGCGTCGGCGATCGGGGTCACGAGGTTGGTGGCGCCCGGGCCGCTGGTCGCCATGCAGACGCCGACGCGTCCCGTCGCCTGGGCGTAGCCCTCGGCAGCGTGCCCACCGCCCTGCTCGTGCCGCACCAGGATGTGGCGCAGCTTCACCGAGTCGAAGAGCGGGTCGTACGCCGGCAGGATCGCCCCGCCGGGGATACCGAAGACGACCTCCGCTCCGACGCTCTCCAGGGAGCGGACGAGGGACTGGGCACCCGTCAGCGACTCGGATGCGGGAGGGCCGGCCATGTGAGGTCCTTCGGTGCGGTGGATGACGGGGTGGGGCAACAAAAAACCCCTCGTGCCAGGCACGGAGGGGTGAGCGCGTTCGCCGGAGGCGGACGCGCTAGGGAACTACGAGGAGGCAACGCACCCGACAAGACTGCGCGCCCCTCACCCCCCGTGTCAAGCCTGTGGGACGGGTGTCTCACATGTCGAGACGGCTAACCGGTGATGGCGCCCTGCGCTGCAGAGCCCACGAGCTTGGCGTACTTGCCGAGCACACCCGTGGTGTAGCGCGCGGGCAACGGCTTCCAGCCGGCTAGGCGGCGGTCGAGCTCGTCGACCTCAACCAGCAGGTCAAGGGTGCGGGCCGCCAGGTCCAGCCGCACGGTGTCGCCGTCGGCGACCAGCGCGATGGGTCCCCCGTCGGTGGCCTCGGGCGCGATGTGCCCGACGCACAGCCCCGTCGTGCCGCCGGAGAAGCGGCCGTCGGTGAGGAGCAGGACGTCCTTGCCCAGGCCAGCGCCCTTGATCGCCCCGGTCACCATGAGCATCTCGCGCATGCCCGGTCCGCCCTTCGGGCCTTCGTAGCGGATGACGACGACGCAGCCCTTGGCCAGCGTCCCGGCCTCGAGGGCGTCCATGACCCCCTGCTCTCCGTCGAACACCCGGGCAGGACCCTCGAAGACCTCACCATCGAAGCCGGCGCTCTTGACCACCGCGCCGTCCGGCGCCAGCGACCCGCGCAGGATGGTCAGCCCGCCGGTGCGGTGGATCGGGCTCGCGAGGGCGTGGATGACCTCGCCGTCGGGGGCGGCAGGCGCGAGCTCGTCGAGGTTCTCCGCCATCGTCTTGCCGGTGCAGGTCATCGCGTCCCCGTGCAGCAGTCCCGCGTCGAGGAGCGCCTTCATCACCACGGGCACCCCGCCGATGCGATCGATGTCGGTCATGACGTAACGACCGAACGGCTTGACGTCAGCCAGGTGCGGGACTTTGTCGCCGATGCGGTTGAAGTCGTCGAGATCGAGCGGGACCCGGGCCTCATGGGCGATGGCCAGCAGGTGCAGGACCGCGTTGGTCGAACCTCCGAGCGCCATGACCACGGTGATGGCGTTCTCGAACGCCTGCCGCGTCATCACCTGGCGCGCGGTGATGCCCGCCTTGATGAGCGCGACGACAGCCTGGCCCGAGCGCGCCGCGATGTCGTCACGACGACGGTCGACCGCCGGCGGCGCCGCCGAGCCCGGCAGCGCCATGCCGAGGGCCTCGGCCGCCGCCGCCATCGTGTTGGCGGTGTACATCCCGCCGCAGGCGCCCTCGCCGGGGCAGGCGGCCTTCTCGATGGCGGTCAGCTCGTCCCGGGTGATGGTCCCCGCCGCGTGAGCACCGACGGCCTCGAAGACGTCGATGATCGTCAGCTCGCGGTCGCCGGCGATGCCCTTGAGCTTGCCCGGCAGCGTCGAGCCGGCGTAGACGAAGACGCTGGCGAGATCGAGGCGAGCCGCTGCCATGAGCATCCCGGGCAGGGACTTGTCGCAGCCGGCGAGGGTGACCGTGCCGTCGAGCCGCTCCGCGAAGACGACGGTCTCGACGGAGTCGGCGATGACCTCACGGGACACGAGCGAGGCCCGCATCCCTTCATGACCCATGGAGATGCCGTCCGAGACCGAGATGGTCCCGAACTGCATGGCGAACCCGCCGTTGTCGTTGACACCTCGCTTGGCCGCTTCGGCGAGCCGGGCCAGCGACAGGTTGCACGGCGTGATCTCGTTCCACGACGATGCGATGCCGACCTGCGGCTTGCTGATGTCGGCGTCGGTCAACCCGACGGCCCGCAGCATCGCGCGGGCGGGTGCGCGCCGATCCCCGTCCGTGACCTCGGTGGACCGGGGCTTGTCGCTGCTCATGCCATGAATCTAGTGACCGAACCTAGAGTGGCGAGGTGCCGACCGCGTTCGACTTCCCCAGCAGCGACGGCACCTCCGTCCGCGGGTGGCGCGGCGACGGCGACGGCATTCCCGTCGTGCTGAGCAACGGCCTAGGGACCATCCCGCAGGCCTGGCCCGGCCTGATGAGCGCCGACAGCGGCTACCGGGTGCGCACCTGGTACTACCGGGGCACCTTCGGCTCGCAGCGACCGGCCGATGCAGGCCGGATCCGGGTCGAGGACCACGTGGACGACATGGTCGCGCTGATGGACCACGAGGGGATCGACCGAGCGCTCGTCGCCGGGTGGTCCATCGGCGTCAACATCGCCTTCGAGTTCACCCAGCGCCACCCCGACCGGGTGGCCGGCCTGATGGCCGTGGCAGGGGTGCCGGGAGGCACCTTCGGGACGATGGGCGGACCGTGGCGCGTCCCTCGGCCGCTGCGACGTCCGATGGCGGTGGGGGTTGCGCGGGCCCTGCGCGCGGCCGGTCCGCTCCTCACACCCGTGGCAAACCACCTGCCGGTCAACGACCGGGTCTCATGGCTGATCGCCCACTCCGGCCTCATGCGTCCGGCCGCCAGGCCCGAGGTGCTCACCCCCATGCTCGGTGAGTTCCTGCGCCAGGACTGGAGCTGGTACATGCGCCTGGCCGTGGCGGCGGCGGAGCACGCCCCCATGGACGTGTCCTTCGTGCAGTGCCCGACCACGCTGGTGGCCGGCGAGCACGACGTCCTCACCTCGATGCATGACGTCATGGGCACGGCTGCCCGCATCCCGGGAGCCCAGATCACCGTCCTGCCCGGCAGCCACTTCCTGCCGATGGAGTACCCCCAGCTGATCAATACCGCGCTCGCCGAGCTGGCCCGGCGCAGCAGCATCTCCGCCTGACGTCCGCCGGCTGACGACGCGCGCCGTCGCGTGGGCGGACCTACCCTCGACAGCATGTGCCGATCCTCCGCCCGGTCCGCTCGTGGGCGGCTGGTCGCCGCTTCGGCGGCGCTGCTGCTCGCCACCGGGTGCGCGAGCTCGGACACCGGCGATGAGTGCGGCCCAGCGGACTCCTGCGCGGCGCCTGAGTCCTCGCGCCCGGCACCGGTGGGAGGGGCCGCGCCCGCCGTCGACCCCCGCCGCGCTGAGGTCATCACGACCGGCCTGCAGGCGCCGTGGGGGTTGGCGTTCCTCCCGGGCGGCGACGCGCTCGTGTCCGAGCGGGACACGGCCCGCATCGTCCGAGTGCCCGCTGCCGGCGGTGCGGCGCGCGAAGTCATGCGGATCGAGCAGGCCCGGCCCCGCGGCGAGGGCGGGCTGCTCGGCCTGGCCGTGAGTCCGACGTACGACGCCGATGGACTGGTTTACGCCTACGTCACGGCGGAGGACGACAACCGGGTCGTGCGCTTCCGGCTCGGCGGCGCCGTGGAGCCGGTGCTCACCGGCATCCCGAAGGGCGTCGTGCACAACGGCGGGCGACTGGCCTTCGGACCGGACGGCCTGCTCTACGTCGGGACGGGCGACACCGGGAACCCGGAGCTCTCTCAGGACCGGGCCTCCCTGGGCGGCAAGATCCTGCGGCTCAACCCCGGCGACGGGCCGGAGGTCTTCTCGACCGGCCACCGCAACGTCCAGGGGTTGGCCTTCGACGCGAAGGGCGGCCTGCTCGCCACGGAGTTCGGCCAGAACCGCTTCGACGAGGTCAACCGCCTGACCCTGGGTGACAACGGCGGTTGGCCCGAGGTCGAGGGCCGCGGCACCGGTGGTGGTCGCTTCGTCGCGCCGTTCGTGACCTGGACGACGGACGAGGCCTCCCCCAGCGGCGCGGCCGTCGTCGGCGAGGACCTGTGGGTCGCCGCGCTGCGGGGCGAGCGGCTGTGGCGGGTGCCGCTCGACGGCTCGGCCCCCCAGGCCCTGCTGGTCGGGGAGTTCGGCCGCCTGCGGGCGGCCGCAGCAGCCCCGGACGGATCGCTGTGGCTGCTCACCTCCAACCGCGACGGGCGCGGCGACCCGATGACGTCGGACGACAGGATCGTCCGGCTTCCCCCCACGACCCCGGCTCCGTCAGCGACAATCAGTCCGTGAGCGCTCCCACCCGACTGGTCAACGCGACCGTCACCGTCGAGGCCGACCGCCGCAGCGCCCTGGCCCGCGCCACCGCGACCGCCACCGAGGCGGCCCGCCCGACGCCCGCCCACCCGGTGCGCTGGTTCCTGCGCACAGTCGCCGACGTCGTACGCAAGTCCGACCGCGACCGGGTCCTCGGCCTGTCAGCGGAGAACGCGTTCATGGCCGTGCTCACGGTCTTTCCCACCCTGCTGGTGGTCGCGGCCATCCTCGGTCAGCTCGGCGCCATCATCGGCGAGGCCAACGCGCTCAAGGTCGAGAACGCCGTGCTGGAGTTCCTCGGCCGGCTGCTCACCGACCAGGCCGACGGCGCCATCAGCACGGCGCGCGGCCTGTTCCAGACCGGCAGCGACGTCCTCACCCTCGCCTCCCTGCTGGCCGTTGCCTCCGTGGCCATGGCTTTCGCCGGCGTCATCAACACCGTGACCGTGGCCTACGACGTCCACGACCAGCGCGGCTGGTGGAAGCGCCGGGGCCTCGGCCTCCTGGTCGGTCTGGGCAGCGTGCTCACCGGCGCCGTCGTCGTGACCCTCATCGTGGTCGGGCCGCTGTTCGGCCGCGGCGTCGACATCGTGACGAGCATCGGGCTGGGGCAGGAGTACACCTTCCTGTGGTCCTATCTACGCTGGCCCGTCGCCTTCGTCTCCCTGGTGCTGTGGGCCACCACGATGTTTTACGTCTGCCCCGACCGGCAGAGCCGCTGGCGCGACGGCTGGCCCGGGGGGCTGCTCACCGCGATCTTCTGGTTGGCAGCGTCCGTGGGCTTCAACGTCTACCTCGAGCTGGTCGTCCGGTCCTCGCCCGTTCTCGGGGCCCTCGGTGGTGGCCTCATCCTGATGACGTGGTTCTACCTGCTGTGCCTGGGGCTCCTGGCCGGCGCCGAGCTCAACGCCGTGCTGCTGGCCCGACGGGCGCACCGGGTCGGTCAGGAGACCGAGCCCGCTACGGCGTGACGCCGAGCCGCTCGAGCAGCAGCCGTCGTACGACGGACGCATCGGCCTGACCGCGGGTCGTCTTCATGACGGCGCCGACGAGCGCGCCAACGGCCGCGACCTTGCCATCCCGGACCTTCTGCGCGGTGTCGGGCTGAGCCGCGATCGCGTCGTCGACGGCTGCGCCTAGGGCCCCTTCGTCGGAGACGACGGCCAGCCCACGGGCTGCCACGACCTCGTCGGGCTCACCCTCACCGCCGAGCACGCCGTCGATGACCTGCTTGGCCAGTCCGGCCGTGAGCGCGCCCTCAGCAACCAGGGCGGCCACCCGCGCGACCTGCTGTGCGGTGATCGCGAGCTCGACCGGGTCGACGCCCTGGGCGTTGGCCTGCTGGGCCAGGTGCCCCAGCCACCAGTTGCGCGCCTCGGTGGCGGGCGCACCTGCCTCGACGGTCGCGAGCACGAGGTCGAGGACCCCGGCATTGGTCATGGCCGCCGAGTCGAGGGCCGACAGGCCGAGCTGGTCGACGAGCTGGCGGCGGCGCACCGACGGGGCAGGCGGCAACGCGGCCTGCAGCTCGGCGACCCAGGCCGGGTCAGGGGCGATCGGGACGAGGTCGGGCTCGGGGAAGTAGCGGTAGTCGGTGGCCTCCTCCTTGGACCGGCCGGACGTCGACAGACCGGTGTCCTCGTGGAAGTGCCGGGTCTCCTGGACGATCCGCTCGCCGGCGCGAAGGCGACCCGCCTGGCGTTCGACCTCGGAGCGCACGGCCCGCTCGACCGAGCGCAGGCTGTTGACGTTCTTGGTCTCCGACCGGGTGCCCCAGTCGTCGCCGGGCTTGTTGAGCGAGACGTTGACGTCACAGCGCATCGAGCCCTGCTCCATCTTGACGTCGCTCACGCCGAGTCCCCGCAGGACATCGCGCAGCTCGGTGACGTAGGCCTTGGCGACCTCGGCGGGATGGTGCGCGGTGCCGGTGACCGGCTTGGTCACGATCTCCACCAGCGGGATGCCGGCCCGGTTGTAGTCGACCAGCGAGTGGCTCGCACCGTGGATGCGTCCGGTGGCGCCCCCGACGTGCAGGGTCTTGCCGGTGTCTTCCTCCAGGTGCACCCGCTCGATGGGGATGCGCACGGTCTCGCCCGCGACCTCCACGTCGAGGTAGCCGTCGGTGCACAGGGGTTCGTCGTACTGACTGGTCTGGAAGTTCTTGGGCATGTCCGGGTAGAAGTAGTTCTTGCGCGCGAACCGGCACCACACCGCGATGTCGCAGTGCAGCGCCAGGCCGATGCGGATCGTTGACTCGATCGCGGTCTCGTTGACCACGGGCAGGGCGCCGGGCAAGCCGAGGCAGACCGGGCAGGTGTGGGTGTTGGGCTCGGCTCCGAACGTCGTGTCGCAGCCGCAGAACATCTTGCTCGCGGTGCCGAGCTCGACGTGGGTCTCCAGGCCGATGACCGGCTCGAACTCCGCCAGCGCCTCCTCGTAGGGGATCCGGACGTCGGGGGAGGTCATGACGTGGACTCCCAGTCGAGGGTCGGGACGGGCGCAGGCAGGGCCGCCTCGAAGGCCGCCCCCACCTGGTAGAGCAGGTCGTCACGCAGGGTCGGCGCCATGATCTGCAGGCCGACCGGCAGGCCCTCGGACAGCCCGCACGGCAGCGACATCGCCGGGCCGCCGTAGAGGTTGGACGGGATGGTGGCGAGGTCGGAGAGGTACATCGCGACGGGGTCCTGCATCCGCTCGCCGATCTGGAAGGCCACCGTCGGGGTGGTCGGCGACACCAGGACGTCGACCTGGTCGAAGGCCTCGGTGAAGTCGTTGCTGATCAGGCGCCGCACCTTCTGCGCCTGCCCGTAGTAGGCGTCGTAGTAGCCGCTCGACAGGGCGTAGGTGCCGAGGATGATCCGCCGCTTGACCTCGGCGCCGAAGCCCTTCGCCCGGGTGAGCGACATGACCTCCTCCAGGCCTCGCTCGCCGTCGTCGCCGACCCGAAGGCCATAGCGCACGCTGTCGAACCGAGCCAGGTTGGACGACGCCTCCGAGGGCGCGATCAGGTAGTAGGCGGCGAGCGCGTAGCGAAAGTGCGGGCAGCTGACCTCGACGACCTTGGCGCCGAGCCCGGTGAGGATGTCGACGGCTTCGGTGAAGCGCTCCTGCACGCCGCTCTGGTAGCCCTCCCCCGAGAGCTCCTTGACCACCCCGATGGTCAGGCCGCTGACGTCACCGCGGCGGGCGGCCTCGACGACGGCGGGGACCGGGGCGTTGATGGAGGTGGAGTCGCGCGGGTCGTGACCGGCGATCGTCGCGTGCAGCAGCGCCGCGTCCAGGACGGTCCGGGCGCAGGGTCCGGCCTGGTCGAGGCTGCTGGAGAACGCCACCAGGCCGTAGCGGCTGACCCCGCCGTAGGTCGGCTTGACGCCGACGGTGCCCGTGACGGCGGCCGGCTGGCGGATCGACCCACCGGTGTCGGTGCCGATCGCCAGCGGCGCCTGGTAGGACGCCAGGGCAGCACTGGACCCGCCGCCGGACCCACCCGGGATGCGGTCGAGGTCCCACGGGTTGTGCGTCGGCCCGTAGGCGCTGTGCTCGGTCGAGGAGCCCATCGCGAACTCGTCCATGTTGGTCTTGCCGAGGATCACGACACCCGCGGCCTTGAGCCGGGCCGTGATCGTGGCGTCGTACGGCGGGCGCCAGCCTTCGAGGATCTTCGAGCCGACCGTGGTCGGGATGCCCTGCTGGACCACGACGTCCTTGAGGGCCAAGGGGACTCCGGCGAGCGGGCCGGTGAGCTCACTCGCGTCGACCCTGCGGGCGGTCTCCAGGGCGCCCTCGGTGTCGACGTGCAGAAAGGCGTGGACCTGACCGTCGACCTTGGCGATCCGGTCGAGGTGGGCCTGCGTGACCTCGACCGCGCTGACGTCCTTGCCAGCGATGGCCGCGGCGGTCTGGGCCGCGGTCCAGCGGGTGACGTCGCTCATGACGGGTCGTCCAGGATGCGCGGCACGCGGAAGCGACCGTCCTCGGCCGCAGGAGCGCCGGCCAGCACCGCATCGCGGTCCAGGCTGGGGGCGACGACATCGGGCCGCGTGACGTTCTCGATGGGCACGGCGTGCGTCATCGGCGTGACGCCCTCGGCGTCGGCGACCTCGCTGATGGTGTCGACCGCGCGCAGGATGACGTCGAGCTGCGCTGCGAGGGCATCGAGCTCGGCGTCGTCCAGGGCCAGCCGGGACAGCCGCGCGAGGTGGGCCACCTCCGCGCGGGTGATCTCGGGCATGCGGCTCCTCAGTGCGGTCAGCGGCGGATCGGGTGCTGTCGAGTCTAGGGCGGCGGAGGTGAGCGTTCTCGGCCGCGCCACGGCCCTGCAACACGCCCGGAACATCGGCTTGTCATGCTCTGGGCGTGTCCTACCTGCTGCGCGTTGTCCTACCCGACCGGCCGGGCATGCTCGGGGCCCTGGCCACGGCGCTCGGTGAGGTCGGCGCCGACATCGTGAGCCTCGACGTGATCGAGCGGGGACCGGACGGAGCGGTCGACGACCTGCTCGTCGAGCTCCCCCCGGGTGGTCTGGCCGATCGCCTCATCACCGGAGCGCAGTCCGTTCCGGGGGTCGTCGTGGAGTCCCTGCGCCCCTACGTCGGAGCCGCTGACCTGCACGGTGACCTTGCGCTGGTCGAAGCCCTGGCCGCTGCCGAGGAACCGCTCGCCGTCCTGGTGCGGCACTGCCCCGGAGTCTTCCGGGCGGGCTGGGCGATGCTCGTCGAGGAGGGACTGCCCGGCGTACGCAGCCCAGGGGCACCGGAGCTGTCGGACTTCGCGGCCAGCTGGCCGGCCGTGACGGTGGCCCGGCGGGTCGACCTGGGCGAGACCTGGGTTCCCGAGGACTGGCGACTGCTTGGCACCGAGCTCGCCGTAGCCCCGGTCGCCGACCGGGCCATCCTGCTTGCCCGTCCTGGCGGGCCGCTCTTTCGGGCCTCGGAGGTGCTGCGGCTCGGCCACCTCGCGGGCATCACGGCGAGCGTCGCCGAAGCCCTCACGGTCTGACGGTCAGGACAGCGCAGGCCGGAAGCTGCGCACGGGCGGCCGCACGGCCAACGACAGGCCAGCAGCGAGCAGGCACAGCACGGCGGCGGCGGCGTACCACGCGAGGTCGTAACTGCCGAGTGAGCTGCGGACGAGCCCTGCTGCCGCGGCGGCGATGCCGGCGCCGATCTGGTGGCTGGCGAACACCACGTCGGCCGGGCGCTCCCGCAGGAGCAAGAGGACGCGTGGAACGACCGCGAGAGCTGACAGCGAGACCGCCCAGGACGCGCTCCGCCAGCCGTGCCGGTCGACCAGCACCCCCCCCGGCGGTGTCGTCATGGGCAGACGCTATGACGGGGCGGGCCGTAGGTTCGTGGCATGGACTGGGGTCGGATCGCGCGCGATGTCGGGCGGGCGGCCGCTCGTGCCGTCCTCACCAAGGCCACCGCACCGCAGCGCCGCCGTCGCCCCGGCCGGGCCCGAACCGGTTCGGCCTCCGTCGTACGCCGGCAGCGGCTGGTCTACGCACCGCAGCGCGACGGTCGGGCCGATCCGGGTGAGGTCGTGTGGACCTGGGTGGAGTACGAGGACGACGGCTCGCGCGGGAAGGACCGACCGGTCGTCGTCATGGGCCGCGACGGCTCGACGCTGCTGGGGCTGATGCTGTCGAGCAACCCGCGCCGTGCAGCGGACGCCGACTGGCTGTCGTTGGGTAGCGGTGCCTGGGACGGCGAGGACCGGCCGAGCTGGGTCCGGCTCGACCGGGTCCTGGAGCTGACCGAGAGCGGCATCCGCCGGGAGGGGGCGGTGCTGGACCGTGAGCGGTTCGGCAAGATCGCCCGCAAGCTGGAGTCGTCCTACGGCTGGGGCAGCTGACCGTTCTGCGGTCCGCCCCCTAGCACCGGCGGCGCCCTCCCGCGGCTCCCGCCGGACTTCTGTGGACGATATTTTCCCTGTGTGGAAAGGGATTCTTGACCGTCCGTTCTGTCGGAGGTCGCGGCTAGTTTCAGGTCATGGCACCCGATCTGCTCGACCCGTTGACCGCTTCGGTCGACGCTCTTGCGCGGGTCGAGGTCGGAGGCTTGGCGATGGCAGAGCTGCAGCGCCTGGGCGCCGGGATCGTGGCCGAACGCGACCGGCTCGACGGGATCTGGACCCGGCTGCTCGGTGAGCTGCAGGTCCGCGGCCAAGGCCGCGTCACCGACGGCGAGCACACCATCGCGACCCCCGCGTGGGTCCGAGACACCGCCCGCCTGTCCGGAACCAACGCCGGCCGCAGCGTCCGCGACTCCGTAGCGCTGCGCGAACTGCCGCTCGTCGCCGACGCGATCATCGACGGGACCCTGACCGT